>NZ_PZKQ01000018.1:0-51435 GCF_003046645.1 Escherichia sp. MOD1-EC6475
CATTATATTGACCGGCGGGATCGATCTTTCTGTAGGTTCAATTCTTGGCACCACGGCGGTAGCGGCGATGGTCGTCTCCCTTAGCCCGGAGTTCGCCATGCTGTCGATCCCGGCTGCGCTGATGCTCGGCCTGCTGCTGGGGTTGTTCAACGGCGCGCTGGTAGCCTTCGCCGGATTACCGCCGTTTATCGTCACACTCGGCACCTATACGGCGCTACGCGGGGCGGCGTATCTGCTGGCGGATGGCACTACGGTTATCAACTCCAACATTAATTTCGAGTGGATAGGCAACAACTATCTTGGACCGATCCCCTGGCTGGTGGTCATTGCGCTGGCGGTAATCGTGCTGTGCTGGTTTATTCTGCGCCGTACCACGCTTGGCGTTCATATCTACGCCGTCGGCGGCAATATGCAGGCGGCACGTCTTACCGGCATAAAAGTCTGGCTGGTGCTGCTGTTTGTTTATGGCATGAGCGGCCTGCTTTCAGGGTTGGGCGGAATTATGAGTGCCTCGCGACTGTACAGCGCCAACGGCAACTTAGGCATGGGTTACGAACTGGACGCCATTGCGGCGGTGATCCTCGGCGGCACCAGTTTTGTCGGCGGCATCGGCACCATCACCGGCACGCTGGTGGGGGCGCTGATTATCGCCACGCTAAACAACGGCATGACCTTAATGGGCGTCTCTTACTTCTGGCAACTGGTGATCAAAGGGGCGGTGATCATCATTGCGGTGCTGATCGACAAATACCGTACCCGACATCATCAAAGCGCATAACAACAATACCCTACACATGAGGAATACAGCATGAGATTGAAGCCCTTAGTGACCGCGCTCTGTGCAGGCGCGCTGCTGGTCGCAGCACCGTTCGCCCAGGCGAAAGAACTGAAATCGATAGGCGTGACGGTGGGCGATCTGGCGAATCCGTTCTTCGTGCAGATAACCAAAGGCGCGGAGCTGGAAGCGCGCAAACTGGCAGGCGATAACGTCAAAGTGACGCTGGTTTCCAGTGGCTACGATCTGGGTCAGCAGGTTTCGCAAATAGATAACTTTATTGCCGCCAACGTCGATATGATCATCCTTAACGCTGCCGATTCAAAAGGGATCGGCCCGGCGGTGAAACGGGCGAAAGACGCCGGGATCGTGGTGGTGGCGGTGGACGTAGCGGCAGAAGGTGCCGACGCCACCATTACTTCCGATAACACCCAGGCGGGCGAAATGGCCTGTAAATACATCACCGATCGCCTGAAAGGCAAAGGCAACGTGGTGATCATCAACGGGCCGCCGGTGTCCGCCGTGCAGAACCGCGTCGAAGGCTGCCAGACCGAATTTAAACGCCATCCTGACATCAAGGTGCTCTCAGACAACCAGAACGCCAAAGGCAGTCGTGAAGGCGGGCTGGAGGTGATGACCGGGCTGCTGGCGGCGAATCCGAAGATCGACGGCGTATTTGCGATTAACGATCCCACCGCGATCGGTGCCGATCTGGCAGCAAAACAGGCACAACGTAACGAGTTCTTTATTGTTGGCGTGGATGGTAGCCCGGACGCCGAAGAGGCGCTGAAGCGTGAGAACTCGTTGTTTGTCGCGACTCCCGCGCAAGACCCACAGGTGATGGCGGCGAAAGCCGTTGAGATCGGTTATGACATTTTGCAGGGCAAGCCCGCGCCGAAAGAGCCGGTGCTAATCCCGGTGACGATGATCGACAAAGACAACGTCGGTAATTACAAAGGCTGGACGGTGAAATAAGTCCGAGGCCGGGCGGCGACGCTGCCCGGCGGTAGCGCATTAGCTAATCCAGGAGCTGGCATGATGGAACGTAAAGGTATTATCGCAGCAGGAAATATGTTGGTTGATCACGTCCACCAGATTATCCAGTGGCCGGAGCGCGGCTGGCTGGCGGAGATCACCCACAGCGAACGCTCTACCGGTGGCGCACCGCTTAACGTCCTGCTGACGCTGGCGAAAATGCGCGCCGGGCTGCCTTTGCAGGCGGTCGGACTAATCGGTCAGGACAGCGATGGCGATTACATTATGGCGATGCTTGAGCAATACCACGTCAACCGCCAGCATGTGCAGCGCACCACCTTTGCGCCGACGTCGATGTCGCAGGTGATGACCGATCCCAGCGGACAGCGCACATTTTTCCATTCACCGGGCGCTAACCGGCTGCTGGATCTCCCGGCGTTCGACCAGCTTGATAGCAGCATGAAAATCTTCCATCTCGGCTATCTGCTCCTGCTCGAAAGCCTGGATATGCCAGACGATGTTTATGGCACTCGCAGCGCCCGCTTGCTGGCGCAGATGCATGACGCTGGCTATGAAACCTGTCTCGATCTGGTTTCCCGCAAGGGCGATCCGCGCTATCAGCCGCTGGTATTGCCCGCGTTGCGTCATCTGGATTATCTGGTGATTAACGAACTGGAGGCCGGAGAATTTAGCGGGCTGGAGATTCGTTTGCCCAACGGTGAGCCACATATCGCGCATATTGCCGCCGCCGCGCGCGAACTGTTAGATGCGGGCGTGCGCCAGCGCGTGGTGATTCACTGCGCGGAAGGCGCATGGGGAGAGACGCCAGAACAGGGCGGCATGTGGATACCCTCACGGAAATTAGAACCGCGCGAGATTATCGGTAGCGTCGGCGCGGGTGATGCGTTTTGTGCCGGATTTTTGTATGGCTGCCACGAACGCTGGACGCTTACCGAGAGCATCAAACTGGCACATGCCTGCGCACGCGCGAGCCTGTTATGCGCCAACGCCATCGACGGGGCAAAAACACTGGAAGAGCTGCAAACAGAAATGTCGGATTAATGCACGTCGGCAGCGAAGACATAACCCAGACCGCGCAGAGTTTTAATCAACATTGGCTGATGCGGGTTCAGTTCGATTTTGCGTCGTAGTCGCATGATTAATACGTCGATGGTGCGATCAAACACCTCTATGCTGTCACTATGGGTAAACTCCAGCAACTGCTCACGGCTCAATACCCGACGGGCGTTTTGTGCCAGAGCCAGCAACAAGCCATATTCGCCCTGAGTCAGCTCAACAAGTTGCTGTCGCGGATTGTGTAGCTGGCAGCGTGTGGTATCGAGATACCAGCCATTAAATGACAGCCCGGCATTTTTCTCCTCATTGACCGCCAGCACGCCAACGCGCCGTAACACCGCTTTTAGTCGCGCGACCACTACCCGTGGGGTAAATGGCTTGCAGATGTAATCATCCGCGCCCATTTCCAGCCCGACCACCACATCAGACTCACTGCCCAGACCGGTCAGCATCACCACCGGCAATGCAGGACGCATTTTCTGTAGTTGTTGTAATACCATCAGGCCGTTGGTATCAGGCAACATCATATCCAGCACCACCAGCACCACGGGTTTCATGGTTACACTCCGCATTATTCGCCTGATTAATCATTGTGCGTACTTCCTGGCGAAGTGAAAGAGGAAAGCAATATATATAATGAAAATATAATTCATGTCACATTATTGATATTATTAATAGATATGCCGTACTTTTTCACCTTCAGCACAAATGCCTAATAAAATGGCTCGTTCCGCTCACACTTCCGTTTATTAAAGTCGTCGTTTCCCAATTATGATAACGCCAGCTTTAAATGACGTATTTTGCATGGATTACATATTTACGACATAAATGATAAATGGAGATTTATATGAATAACTCTCAGTTATTCCGTTTGAGCAGGATTGTTATTGCCTTAACCGCCGCCAGCAGCATGATGGTAAATACCGCTTACGCAACAGATGAAGCGAAAGCCGCCACTCAATATACGCAACAGGTAAATCAGAATTACGCCAAATCATTACCGTTTAGCGATCGTCAGGATTTTGACGATGCCCAGCGTGGATTTATCGCCCCGCTGCTCGATGAAGGTATTCTTCGTGATGCGAATGGCAAAGTTTACTACCGCGCGGATGATTACAAATTTGATATTAATTCCGCTGCACCGGAAACCGTAAACCCCAGCCTGTGGCGTCAGTCGCAGATCAACGGTATTTCTGGCCTGTTCAAAGTCACCGATAAAATGTATCAGGTGCGTGGTCAGGACATCTCCAACATTACGTTCGTGGAAGGCGAGAAAGGCATTATTGTTATCGACCCGCTGGTGACGCCGCCAGCTGCAAAAGCCGCACTTGACCTTTACTTCCAGCATCGTCCGCAAAAACCGATTGTTGCGGTTATCTACACCCATAGCCACGCCGACCATTATGGCGGTGTGAAAGGCATTATCTCTGAAGCTGATGTTAAATCGGGCAAAGTTCAGGTGATTGCCCCTGCTGGCTTTATGGACGAAGCCATCAGCGAAAACGTACTGGCGGGTAATATTATGAGCCGCCGTGCGCTCTACTCTTACGGCCTGTTACTGCCGCACAACACGCAGGGTAACGTGGGTAACGGCCTCGGCGTGACGCTGGCAACCGGTGACCCAAGCATTATTGCGCCAACCAAAACTATCGTCAGAACTGGCGAGAAGATGATTATCGACGGTCTGGAGTTTGACTTCCTGATGACCCCTGGCAGCGAAGCGCCAGCGGAAATGCATTTCTATATTCCGGCACTGAAAGCCCTGTGTACCGCCGAGAACGCTACTCATACCCTGCACAACTTCTACACTCTGCGCGGCGCGAAAACCCGCGATACCAGCAAATGGACCGAGTATCTGAACGAAACGCTGGATATGTGGGGTAACGAAGCAGAAGTCCTGTTTATGCCGCACACCTGGCCGGTATGGGGCAATAAGCATATCAATGATTATATTGGTAAATATCGCGATACCATCAAGTATATTCACGACCAGACCCTGCACCTGGCAAACCAGGGCTACACCATGAATGAAATCGGCGACATGATTAAGCTGCCGCCAACGCTTGCCAATAACTGGGCCAGCCGTGGCTATTACGGTTCTGTCAGCCACAACGCCCGTGCGGTATATAACTTCTATCTCGGCTATTACGACGGTAACCCGGCAAACCTGCATCCGTATGGTCAGGTGGAGATGGGTAAACGTTATGTGCAGGCGCTGGGCGGTTCTGCCCGTGTCATCAACCTGGCGAAAGAAGCGAACAAGCAGGGTGATTATCGCTGGTCGGCAGAACTGCTGAAACAGGTGATTGCCGCCAATCCGGGTGACCAGGTGGCGAAAAACCTGCAAGCCAATAACTTTGAACAGCTCGGTTATCAGGCAGAGTCCGCCACCTGGCGCGGTTTCTACCTGACCGGCGCGAAAGAGCTGCGCGAAGGGGTACATAAATTCAGCCATGGCACCACCGGTTCCCCGGATACCATTCGCGGTATGTCGGTCGAAATGCTGTTCGACTTTATGGCTGTTCGCCTCGATAGCGAAAAAGCCGCCGGGAAGAATATCAGCCTGAACTTCAATATGAGTAACGGCGATAACCTCAACCTGACCCTGAACGATAGCGTGCTTAACTACCGTAAAACGCTGCAACCGCAAGCCGACGCCTCTTTCTACATTAACCGTGAAGATCTGCACGCCGTGCTGACCGGACAGGCGAAAATGGCGGATCTGGTAAAAGCGAAGAAAGCCAAAATTATTGGCAATGGTGCGAAACTGGAAGAAATTATTACCTGTCTGGATAATTTTGATTTGTGGGTGAATATCGTAACCCCGAATTAATTCCACTCATTCTCGGGGGCGTTCAAGCCCCCGAAAGCATTTATATTAAAAATATATGCAGAAAATTAATACACAATATATATAAGTTATGAATGCGGTGGCTGAATAAAGCTATTTTTATTCATCAAGAAAATAGCCATACTGACGCCTTCAATGGATATTGATATTCACTACAGATATTGTTCGCAGCAGACAGGATGTATTTAATATGCCAACAGTTCTCTCTCGCATGGCGATGCACCTCAAAAAAACAGCCTGGATAGTTCCCGTCTTCATGGTTTCGGGATGCTCATTATCTCCGGCGATCCCGGTGATTGGTGCTTATTATCCAAGCTGGTTTTTCTGCGCTATCGCCAGCCTTATTGTGACACTCATCACGAGGCGAATTATTCAGAGGGCAAATATCAATCTGGCATTTGTCGGAATTATTTATACCGCCCTTTTTGCTCTCTACGCCATGCTGTTCTGGCTGGCATTTTTCTAATCTATTTGAGATGCGCTCATGGAAAGTACGCCGAAAAAAGCTCCTCGCAGTAAGATCCCTGCCCTGCTGGTCGTTGCGCTGGCGCTGGTTGCCCTCGTTTTCGTTATCTGGCGCGTAGACAGTGCGCCATCAACCAACGACGCTTATGCTTCTGCCGATACCATCGATGTGGTGCCGGAAGTCAGCGGTCGTATTGTGGAACTGGCAGTCACAGACAACCAGGCAGTCAAACAGGGCGATTTGCTGTTTCGTATCGATCCTCGCCCTTACGAAGCGAATCTGGCGAAAGCCGAAGCCTCCCTCGCCGCACTGGATAAGCAAATTATGCTCACCCAGCGTAGCGTTAACGCCCAACAGTTTGGCGCCGACTCAGTTAACGCCACGGTAGAAAAAGCCCGCGCCGCCGCTAAACAGGCCAGCGATACATTGCATCGCACCGAGCCATTACTGAAAGAAGGTTTTGTTTCTGCTGAAGAAGTTGACCGTGCGAGAACTGCACAGCGCGCTGCAGAGGCCGACCTTAATGCCGTATTGTTGCAGGCGCAGTCAGCCGCCAGCGGCGTCAGCGGCGTCGATGCACTGGTCGCCCAACGTGCGGCGGTCGAAGCGGATATCGCTCTGACCAAACTGCATCTGGAAATGGCAACCGTTCGCGCACCGTTTGATGGTCGGGTCATTTCTCTCAAAACCTCGGTTGGGCAATTTGCCTCCGCAATGCGCCCTATTTTCACGCTAATCGATACCCGTCACTGGTACGTTATTGCCAACTTCCGCGAAACCGATCTGAAAAATATTCATGCCGGTACGCCTGCGACAATCCGCCTGATGAGCGACAGCGGCAAAACCTTCGAGGGTAAAGTGGATTCGATTGGCTACGGCGTGCTGCCGGATGACGGCGGTCTGGTGCTTGGCGGCTTGCCGAAAGTGTCTCGTTCTATTAACTGGGTTCGCGTTGCCCAGCGTTTTCCGGTCAAAATCATGGTCGATAAACCTGACCCGGAAATGTTTCGCATCGGCGCGTCGGCAGTCGCTAATCTTGAGCCGCAATAATGAGCGCCCTCAACTCCCTGCCATTACCGGTGGTCAGGCTGCTGGCGTTCTTTCATGAAGAGTTAAGCGAGCGGCGGCCTGGTCGTGTGCCGCAGACCGTGCAGCTCTGGGTAGGCTGCCTGCTGGTGATTCTGATCTCAATGACCTTCGAGATCCCTTTCGTGGCGTTATCACTGGCGGTGCTGTTTTACGGTATTCAGTCGAACGCGTTTTACACCAAATTTGTCGCGATCTTGTTTGTGGTCGCCACGGTGTTGGAGATCGGCAGCCTGTTTTTGATCTACAAATGGTCATACGGCGAACCGTTGATCAGATTGATCATCGCAGGTCCTGTCCTGATGGGCTGCATGTTTTTGATGCGCACCCATCGGCTGGGACTGGTCTTTTTCGCCGTCGCCATTGTCGCCATTTACGGGCAAACCTTCCCCGCCATGCTCGACTACCCGGAAGTGGTCGTGCGTTTAACGCTGTGGTGCATCGTTGTCGGCCTCTATCCAACCTTGCTGATGACGTTAATCGGCGTGCTGTGGTTTCCCAGCCGCGCCATTACGCAGATGCATCAGGCGCTTAATGATCGGCTTGATGACGCGGTACGTCACCTGGCAGAAAGTCTTGCGCCGCTACCCGAAACGCGGATTGAAAGAGAGGCGCTGGCGCTGCAAAAACTGAATGTATTTTGCCTCGCGGACGACGCCGACTGGCGAACCCATAGCGCATGGTGGCAAAGCTGCGTGGCAACGGTAACCTACATTTACTCCACGCTGAATCGCTACGATCCCACCTCTTTTGCTGATTCGCAGGTAATCATTGAGTTTCGGCAAAAATTAGCCGCTGAAATCAACAAGCTGCAACATGCTATTGCCAAAGGGCAGTGCTGGCAAAGCGACTGGCGGCTTAGTGAAGATGAAGCGATGGCGGCACGGGAATGTAACCTGGAGAATATCTGCCAGACACTGTTACAGCTTGGTCAGATGGATCCGCACACGCCGCCAACGCCCGCCGTCAAACCGCCGTCAATGGTCGCCGATGCCTTTACTAATCCGGACTATATGCGTTACGCGGTAAAAACACTGCTGGCCTGTTTGATCTGTTACACCTTCTACAGCGGCGTGGACTGGGAAGGCATTCATACCTGTATGCTGACCTGCGTGATCGTCGCTAACCCCAATATCGGTTCTTCGTACCAGAAGATGGCGCTACGTTTTGGCGGAGCTTTTTGCGGTGCAATTCTGGCGTTGCTGTTTACGCTACTGGTCATGCCATGGCTGGACAATATTGTCGAATTGCTGCTCGTACTGGCACCGATTTTCCTGGTGGGCGCGTGGTTCGCCACCAGCTCTGAGCGTTCTTCTTATATCGGCACGCAGATGGTGGTGACCTTTGCTCTCGCCACGCTCGAAAACGTCTTTGGTCCGGTTTACGACCTGGTGGAAATACGCGATCGTGCCATCGGCATTCTTATCGGTACGGCGGTATCGGCGGTGATTTACACCTTTGTCTGGCCTGAAAGCGAAGCGCGCGCGCTGCCGCAAAAACTGGCTGGCGCGCTGGGTATGTTAAGCAAACTGATGCGTATCCCGCGCCAACAGGAAGTCACGGCTCTGCGCACTTATCTGCAAATTCGTATAGGTCTACATGCGGCGTTTAATGCCTGTGAAGAAATGTGCCAACGCGTGGCGCTTGAACGTCAACTGGATGGCAATGAACGCGCCTTACTGATTGAACGCTCGCAAACAGTTATTCGTCAGGGACGCGACATTCTTCACGCCTGGGATGCCACCTGGAACTCGGCTCAGGCGCTTGATCACGCGCTCCAGCCGGACAGAGCCAGCCACTTTGCCGATGCACTGGAGAAATACGCTGCCGCTCTGGCAACCGCACTCAGCCATTCTCCCCTGATAACGCTTGAAGAGATACCCGCCTCGCAGGCCATCCTGCCCACCTTATTAAAACAAGAGCAACACGTCTGTCAGCTCATCGCCCGCTTGCCAGACTGGACAGCCCCGGCATTAACGCCCGCCACGGAACAGGCACAAGGAGCCACTCAATGATCAATCGTCAACTTTCATGCTTGTTGTTGTGCAGCATTCTCGGCAGCGCGACGCTGATTTCCGGCTGTGCGTTAGTGCGTAAGGATTCAGCCCCTCATCAACAGCTTAAACCAGAACAGATCAAACTTGCCGATGATATTCATCTTGCCAGTTCCGGCTGGCCGCAAGCGCAGTGGTGGAGACAGTTTAATGATCCACAACTGGATGCGCTGATCCAACGGACGTTAAGCGGTTCTCACACCCTCGCCGAAGCGAAATTGCGGGAAGAAAAAGCGCAGTCGCAGGCAGATTTGTTAGATGCTGGTTCACAATTGCAGGTGGCGGCATTAGGGATGCTCAACCGCCAGCGCGTCTCTGCCAACGGCTTTTTAAGCCCTTATGCGATGGATGCGCCCGCACTGGGAATGGATGGTCCGTACTACACCGAAGCCACCGTAGGTTTATTTGCCGGATTAGATCTCGATTTATGGGGCGTACATCGCTCAGCGGTTGCCGCAGCCATTGGCGCGCATAACGCCGCGCTGGCAGAAACTGCGGCAGTGGAACTGTCGCTCACTACAGGCGTAGCGCAGCTTTATTACAGTATGCAGGCCAGCTACCAGATGCTCGATCTGTTAGAGCAAACCCGCAGCGTGATTGATTACGCAGTGAGAGCGCACCAGAGTAAAGTGGCGCACGGCCTGGAAGCGCAAGTACCGTTCCACGGCGCGCGGGCGCAGATTCTGGCGGTCGATAAACAAATTGCTGCCGTCAAAGGGCAAATCACTGAAACGCGAGAATCTCTGCGCGCATTGACTGGCGCGGGCGCCAGCGATATGCCGGAGATCAAACCAGTGGCATTACCGCAAGTCCAGACCGGCATTCCGGCGACACTCTCTTATGAGTTGCTCGCCAGACGCCCGGATCTGCAAGCCATGCGCTGGTATGTTCAGGCGTCATTAGATCAGGTGGATTCCGCACGGGCGCTGTTCTACCCAAGCTTTGATATCAAAGCGTTTTTCGGACTGGATTCCATCCACCTGGATACCTTTTTCAAAAAAACCAGTCGCCAGTTCAACTTCATTCCGGGTCTGAAATTGCCGTTGTTTGACGGTGGGCGGTTGAATGCCAATCTCGAAGGCACTCGTGCTGCCAGCAACATGATGATTGAACGTTACAACCAGTCCGTGCTGAACGCAGTGCGCGACGTTGCAGTCAATGGCACGCGTCTGCAAACGCTGAATGACGAGCGGAAGATGCAGGCAGAACGCGTAGAAGCGACCCGCTTCACCCAGCGCGCCGCCGACGCCGCCTACAAGCGCGGTTTAACCAGCCGCTTACAGGCAACCGAAGCCGAATTGCCGGTGCTTGCCGAAGAGATGTCACTACTGATGCTGGATAGCCGCCGCGTGATCCAAAGTATTCAGTTGATGAAATCGCTGGGCGGCGGGTATCAGGCGGCTCCCATCACCGAGAAAAAATAAAATGTCTGCCGCGTGATGGCTGTCACGCGGTATTTCGTTTCGTCACGTCAAAACTGACGACAGCCTGTTTTTCGTCAGAGTTTTGAATAAATAGTGCCCGTAATATCAAGGAATGTCCCCAAATAAAATGTGGCATAAAAGATGCATACTGTAGTCGAGAGCGCGTATGCGTGATTTGATTAACTGGAGCGAGACCGATGAAAAAAGTCGTCACGGTTTGCCCATATTGCGCATCAGGTTGCAAAATCAACCTGGTCGTCGATAACGGCAAAATCGTCCGGGCGGAGGCAGCGCAGGGGAAAACCAACCAGGGTACTCTGTGTCTGAAGGGTTATTATGGCTGGGATTTCATTAACGATACCCAGATCCTGACCCCGCGCCTGAAAACCCCCATGATCCGTCGCCAGCGTGGCGGCAAACTCGAACCTGTTTCCTGGGATGAGGCACTGAATTACGTTGCCGAGCGCCTGAGCGCCATCAAAGAGAAGTACGGTCCGGATGCCATCCAGACGACCGGCTCCTCGCGTGGTACGGGTAACGAAACCAACTATGTAATGCAAAAATTTGCGCGCGCCGTTATTGGTACCAATAACGTTGACTGCTGCGCTCGTGTCTGACACGGCCCATCGGTTGCAGGTCTGCACCAATCGGTCGGTAATGGCGCAATGAGCAATGCTATTAACGAAATTGATAATACCGATTTAGTGTTCGTTTTCGGGTACAACCCGGCGGATTCCCACCCAATCGTGGCGAATCACGTAATTAACGCTAAACGTAACGGGGCGAAAATTATCGTCTGCGATCCGCGTAAAATTGAAACCGCGCGCATTGCTGACATGCACATCGCACTGAAAAACGGCTCGAACATCGCGCTGTTAAATGCGATGGGCCATGTCATTATTGAAGAAAATCTGTACGACAAAGCGTTCGTCGCTTCTCGAACAGAAGGCTTTGAAGAGTATCGTAAAATCGTTGAAGGCTACACGCCGGAGTCGGTTGAAGATATCACCGGCGTCAGCGCCAGTGAGATTCGTCAGGCGGCGCGGATGTATGCCCAGGCCGAAAGTGCATCCATTCTGTGGGGCATGGGGGTTACCCAGTTCTATCAGGGCGTGGAAACCGTACGTTCTCTGACCAGCCTCGCAATGCTGACGGGTAACCTCGGTAAGCCACATGCGGGCGTTAACCCGGTTCGTGGTCAGAACAACGTGCAGGGTGCCTGCGATATGGGCGCGCTGCCAGATACGTACCCTGGCTACCAGTACGTGAAAGATCCGGCTAACCGCGAGAAATTCGCCAAAGCCTGGGGCGTGGAAAGCCTGCCTGCTCATACCGGCTATCGCATCAGCGAGCTGCCGCACCGTGCGGCACATGGCGAAGTCCGTGCGGCGTACATTATGGGCGAAGACCCGCTGCAAACTGATGCGGAACTGTCGGCAGTACGTAAAGCCTTTGAAGATCTGGAACTGGTCATCGTCCAGGATATCTTTATGACCAAAACCGCGTCGGCGGCGGATGTTATTTTACCGTCAACCTCGTGGGGCGAACATGAAGGTGTCTACACTGCGGCTGACCGTGGCTTCCAGCGTTTCTTCAAAGCGGTTGAACCGAAGTGGGATCTGAAAACGGACTGGCAAATCATCAGTGAAATCGCCACCCGTATGGGTTATCCGATGCACTACAACAACACCCAGGAGATCTGGGATGAGTTGCGTCATCTGTGCCCGGATTTCTACGGTGCGACTTACGAGAAAATGGGCGAACTGGGCTTCATTCAGTGGCCTTGCCGCGATACATCAGATGCCGATCAGGGGACTTCATATCTGTTTAAAGAGAAGTTTGATACCCCGAACGGTCTGGCGCAGTTCTTCACCTGCGACTGGGTAGCGCCAATCGACAAGCTCACCGACGAGTACCCGCTGGTGCTGTCAACGGTGCGTGAAGTCGGTCACTACTCTTGTCGTTCGATGACCGGTAACTGTGCGGCGCTGGCGGCGCTGGCTGATGAACCTGGCTACGCACAAATCAATACCGAAGACGCCAAACGTCTGGGTATTGAAGACGAGGCATTGGTTTGGGTGCACTCGCGTAAAGGCAAAATTATCACCCGCGCGCAGGTCAGCGATCGTCCGAACAAAGGGGCGATTTACATGACCTACCAGTGGTGGATTGGTGCCTGTAACGAGCTGGTTACCGAAAACTTAAGCCCGATTACGAAAACGCCGGAGTACAAATACTGCGCCGTGCGCGTCGAGCCGATCGCCGATCAGCGCGCCGCCGAGCAGTACGTGATTGACGAGTACAACAAGTTGAAAACTCGCCTGCGCGAAGCGGCACTGGCGTAAATCAGTCCCTCTTACAGCCTCCTTTCGGAGGCTGTTTTTTTATCTATTCGAACTCTTTATACTGGTTACTCCCTACCCAATCGTATTATCAAAATGAAAAAAATTATCGCATTGATGTTATTTTTGACATTCTTTGCCCACGCAAACGACTCCGAACCCGGCAGCCAGTATGTAAAGGCAGCAGAGGCCGGAGATAAACGCGCACAATATTTTCTTGCCGATAGCTGGTTTAGCTCCGGCGATTTGAGCAAAGCCGAATATTGGGCACAGAAAGCCGCTGACAGCGGTGATGCCGATGCCTGCGCGCTGTTAGCGCAGATCAAAATCACCAATCCGGTCAGTCTGGACTATCCACAAGCAAAAGTTCTTGCCGAGAAAGCAGCACAGGCGGGCAGTAAAGAAGGTGAAGTGACGCTGGCGCATATTCTGGTTAATAGTCAGGCGGGTAAACCAGATTATCCGAAGGCGATTTCGCTGTTAGAAAACGCTTCGGAAGATTTAGAGAATGATACTGCCGTTGATGCCCAGATGCTGCTTGGCTTGATTTACGCCAACGGCGTGGGCATTACCGCTGACGATGACAAAGCAACCTGGTATTTCAAACGCAGCTCCGCGATTTCCCGTACCGGTTATTCCGAGTACTGGGCGGGGATGATGTTCTTAAACGGTGAAGAGGGTTTTATCGAGAAGAACAAGCAAAAGGCGCTGCACTGGTTGAACCTGAGCTGTATGGAAGGGTTTGATACCGGGTGTGAAGAGTTTGAAAAATTAACCAACGGTTAAGCCAGGCCTGATAAGACGCGTTAAGCGTCGCATCAGGCGTTGATGTCGGATGCGGCGTAAACGCCTTATCCGACCTACAAAAATCACGCTAAATCAGGCTATTGCACTGTCTGGCGTAGGCCTGATAAGACGCGACAGCGTCGCATCAGGCATCACACATTGCCGGGTGGATATAACCCTCCGGCAATCTTCAATTATTGATCCGCAGTCTTATCAAATTTGCCCAGCATTTCACGTTCATAGGCCATCGCCTTTTTGCGGTCAAATTTGTGTTCCCACTTGGCAATCACCAGCACCGCCAGCGCATTACCCACCACGTTCAGCGCGGTACGCGCCATGTCGAGGATACGGTCAACACCAGCAATAAACGCCAGACCTTCCAGCGGAATACCCACGCTCCCCAGCGTTGCCAGCAGCACCACAAACGACACGCCCGGCACGCCTGCAATCCCTTTCGAGGTCACCATCAGCGTCAGCACCAGAATGATTTCCTGCCAGATGGAAAGGTCAATGCCATACAACTGCGCGATAAAGATAGCGGCAATACTTTGATACAGCGTCGAACCATCGAGGTTAAAGGAGTAACCGGTCGGCACCACGAAGCTAGTGATCGACGCCGGTGCACCGTAGGCTTCCATCTTTTCAATAATTCGCGGCAGCACGCTTTCAGAGCTGGCAGTGGAGTACGCCAGAATCAGCTCATCTTTCAGAATGCGAATCAGGATCCAGACGCTCAACCCGCACAGACGCGCCACAATTCCCAGCACCACCAGCGCGAAGAACAAAATAGCGAAATGCACCAGCAGCACCAGCTTCGCCAGCGGCCACAGGGAAGAGAAACCGAAGTTAGCCACCGTCACCGCAATCAGCGCAAATACACCCACCGGTGCATAACGCATCACCATGTGAGTCACTTTAAACATGGTTTCAGAGATGGAGCGGAACACGGTCACCAGCGGTTCACGATGCGTCGCGGGCAGGGAGGAAAGCCCCAGACCAAACAGCACCGAGAAGAAGATGATCGGCAGCATTTCGCCTTTCGCCATCGACGCCACAATGTTCGTCGGCACCAGCGACAAAATCGTGCCCATAATGCCGTGGGAACTGCTTTGTACCGCTTCCGTAGTGCTCTGATATTTCGAGATATCAACGGTCGCCAGCTGCGACATATCCACCCCGGCACCGGGCTGGAAGACGTTCGCCAGAGTGATCCCCAAAATGATGGCGACGGTGGTGATCACCTCGAAGTAGATAATGGTTTTCGCGCCAATACGCCCGAGCTGTTTGGCATCACCCACACCCGCGATACCCACCACCAGCGTGGAGATCACAATCGGCACAACAATCATTTTGATCAGGTGAATGAAGATATCACCCGCCGGAGAGAGCAAATTGACGACCAGCCATTCTCGACTGTCGCTATGGTAGTGCAGGTAACTTCCCAGGAGAATGCCCAGCACCATAGCAAACAGAATCTGCCAGGCCAGGCTGAATTTTATATTTTTCATATGAATGACTTCCTCAATGGAGCGCCGTTCCCCGCTCAGAAACGCGAGAACGTGACATACTGCCAGGGCATGAATTGTGTTGCGTTGGTTTGTAGATTTTTTTAACGCTTATGATCAGTATCATTTGCGCGGTATGTTGCGCAACCCTTTAACAACAGAGCTTTTCGCTGCATTAATGCATAATAACGCGAGTTTATGACAGGTTATATGAATAACCATTTGTTATGGAAAGATTTTTATTTGTTTAATCTGCAATAATCGTTAATGGTGATTATTTTTTACATGTGTTCATTCGATTATTTTTTACGCAGCTCAATAACATAATCTGCAATACCGAATGATTAGTCCGATCGCCGTTGAAGGAGTTTTGCCATATTAATCGACTCAACCAACTGTGTCCGGTTGACCCTGGGTGAATTGAGATCCATCACTTTTTGCCATAGTTCGATGGCTCGCGCGTAATTCGCCTGCATAAACGCATCGGAAGCCAGCAGCATCAGGGCGGTGATTTCGTTTTCGTCCAGCGCGAGAGCTTTGTCGATCATCGCGCGAGTCTGGGCGGTCATATGCTGGCTGGCCTGGTAATAAAGCACCGTCGCCAGCGCCGCGTACAGTTCTGCATTTTCGCCACGCAGCCGTAGCGCCTGACGGTACGCCAGCAGCGAATTACTGTAATCGTTTTGCCACAGGTAATACTCGCCCAGCAACGCCCATTGTTCGCTGTTTTGCGGGTTGGCGCGGATTTTATCCTGCAATGCCAGAAGCTGTGTCTCTGGTGTTTGCTGGCTGGCAAACTGATGCAACGGATCGCGCTGACGCTGATACTCCGCACGTACCGCCTGCCATTTTGGGCTTAACAGATAACTGCCGACACAGAGAAATACCATCAAAATCGTGAGTATTGTCAGCATTTTCACCGGTATTTTTGGCTGTTTCATCGCTTCGCCCTCACTCGCCAGAGGATTAGTGCCATCAGCAGTAACAACACCACAGGCAGCGCCCACAACACCAGCGTCTGACCCGTTAACGGTGGGTTATAGCGAACAAAATCTCCGTAGCGTTCGGTCATCCAGCCAATGATTTCGACTTCGTTCTTCCCCTCCGCCACCATGCTGTAAACCTGATGGCGCATACTGACTGCCACCGGCGCGTTGGATTCCAGTAAGTTCTGATTTTGGCACTGCGGACAGCGTAACTGACTGGCAATACTTAACGCCTGTTCCTGTTGCTGCGGATTGGCGAATTGCCAGGTGTCTACGACCTGAGCGTGCACAAAACAGGCGAACAGCAGCAAAGTGAGAAGCCCTTTATTCATCGCGCTTCCTCCCCCGCCATCCGCTTAATAACGCGCCCGCAATCATCAACAATCCTCCCCCCCAAATCCAGCGCACACCGCTTTGTACATACAAACGAAAAGCGTAACGATCCGCTCCGGTTTTTTCACCCATGACCGCATACCAGTCATGGATGCCGTTCCAGCGAATTGACGGCTCCATCATTTGCTGACGACGTGCTTCGTAAAAACGCCGCTCCGGTGTCAGTTCACCAATGCGTTGCTGATGGTCAAATAACGCCACTATCGCTTTTTCGCTGGTGTAATTACCTTTGGCTTGTAGATCGAGGCGCTCAAAACGGAAGGTGTATCCTGCCAGCGTCACCTGCTGACCCGGCTGTAAATTCAGGCTGATCTCCTGACGGCTGACGCTGGAGACCACGATCCCGACGGCAAATAACAGCACGCCCGCATGAGCTACCAGCGCCGGAAGCTGCACGCGTTTGCCAGAGACAAACGTCGCCAGCACAATCACCACCAGCATCAACAGACCAAACGGTAACGTCGCGCGGTTAAAATACGGCGCGCCAACGGAGAGGCGTCCCCAGCCCAGCAGGCCGTAAATCATCGGATAAAGCGTTCCCACCAGCACGATCAGTAGCACTGCGCAAAACAGCAACAGCGTAGCGAGGATTAACATTTCCCGCGATAACACCGAAAAACGCACCGCCGGGCCACCGTCCCGCGCTCGCCAGCCATACAGAGCCAAAGACGCAAGGCTAATCAGTGCAAACAGGCTGAACAACGGCACGGCGCGGACGTTATCCAGCGCGAACGCATGAACCGAAACCAGAATGCCAGAACGGACAATTAAGGTGCCCAGCAGCGACAGCATCAGAGTAACTATCGCCAGTAACAGCGACCAGTGGCAGAAAATCCCCCGCTGGCGTGTCAGGGACAAACTGTGCAGCAGCGCAGTGGCAGAAAGCCAGGGTAATAAAGAGGCGTTTTCCACCGGATCCCAGAACCACCAGCCGCCCCAGCCCAGTTCGCAATAGGCCCACCAGGAACCGAGGATGATCCCCGCCGTTAATGCGCTCCAGCCAGGTAGTGCCCAGCGCCAGCAAATTCGGGCGCTGGCCGCATCAAACTCGCCGCGCAGTAAACTCGCCAGCGCCACGCTCGCCGCCACCATCAAACCGCCATAGCCGAGATAAAGCAGCGGTGGATGAAAGATAAGGCCGGGATGTTGCAGCATCGGATTGAGATCGCGACCTTCAATTGCTGGCGGAAATATCCGTACAAAGGGATCGGACCACAGCACCACAAACAGCAACAGTGCGGCGAGCATGAGAGATAAAACGGCTAACGTCAGCGGAAATAACGGATCGGTTTGCTGCCGATAATGCCAGGCAAACAGCGCGCTCCAGGCGGAAAGTAACAACATCCAAAGTAGCAACGAACCTTCATGACCGCCCCACACCGCCGCCAGTTTGAGTTCCCACGACAGCAGGCTGTAGCTATGTTGGGCGACATAAATGACCGAGAAATCGCTGATGAGAAAACAATATGTCAGCACGCCAAAGGCGAGCAGCAGGAGCACGAACTGCGCCAGAATGCCGATGCAAGTGAGTCGCATCATGGCAGGCCAGCGCAACCGCACTCCCGCGAAGGTCGTCAACGGGGTCAACACATTGACCCCAAGACTTAACAACAACGCCAGAAAACCGACTTCAGGAAGGAATACGTCCAGAAACCACCTCTTTTCTGGTTTATGCCACCGTCAACTGTCCGGCGTAGAGAATGAAAAAGCGCAGCATCAATACACCGACCAGGCTGGCTCCACACGCCGCCAGCACGGCAGGAATGCCGGAACTGCGATTCACCCACGGTTTGAGCAGCATTGGCACAATCAGCCCCAGCCCGGCAACACCAAGCCAGAACCACCACGTCCAGAAACCGCCGCCCAACGCCGCCACCAGCGCACGCACTTTACCGTCATCGCCCAGCGCCAGACCGACGAAAAACGCCACCAGCAGGAAGATTTCACCCCATACCACGGGAATTTCCATACGGTGAACAAAGTGCGCTTCCGTAGAATGCGGATTACTGCGCTGGCGTATCGCCATGGCGATCAGCGCCACCGCCGCACCGGACGAGATACCGGAGAACAGGAACAGCACCGGCAGGATCGGGTTATTGAGAAACGGATACGACTTCAGCGCCGACAGCAGGAAGCCAGTATAAGCCCCCAGCAGCACCGCCAGCACCAGCATCAATGTTTCCAGTCCGCGATGAACGGGCGTCAGCAGGTTCAGAACCTTTTGCACGATCCCCTGCTTCGGCAACCAGCGTTGTTGCAGGGCAAGCAAATCGTGTTCAAAGATTTTCGCCAGCCACAGCACCAGCACCACCATGTAGAGCTGAAACAGCATTACCCCCATCGACATCACCGAGGTAAAACTGTAGTGGAACATCAGCTTCCAGAAGGTCCACGGCCTCGTCAGGTGGAAGACGAGGATCAACAGACCGAGGATCACCGCGCCAGGCCCGACAATCAGCGTGGTTCGCAGCAACGTACTGTCTGCGCCGCCCGCCTGCGGGTAGAAGCGACGCAGCAACACCGCCAGCGTCACCAGCCCGGCAGAAATCCCCACCAAAAACAGATAGATGGCAATCGGCCAGTCCCACACCAGTGATTCAAAATGAAATGCGGAAGCCTGCGTCATTGGCTCACCTCCCCGTATTTAAACGGTACGCGGTACAGCTTCGGTTTGGTTCCCAGCGCCAGCTTGTAGCGGTAAGTGGGCTTCTGGCGCAGCAATTGCGAAATCTCACTGTTGGGATCGTCCAGATTGCCAAACGTCAGCGCCTTCGTCGGACAAGCCTCGACGCACGCGGGCAGCTTACCGGCCTGCAAATTGGTCTTACGGCAGAAATCGCATTTGTCCGCCGTCTTTGTGACCGGATGGATAAAGCGCACGCGGTACGGACAGGCGGCGATGCAGTACTGACAACCGACGCAGAGATCCGGGTTAACATCGACAATCCCACTGGCAGCATCGCGAAAAGACGCACCGGTCGGGCAGACGTCAACGCACGGCGCATGATCGCAGTGCTGGCAAGACTTGCGGAAGAAGCGATATTTCACATCAGGAAATTCGCCCTGTGGCTCGCTACGAATAATCGTCAGGCGCGAGACACCTTCCGGCACCTTGTTCACTTCCCGACAAGCATCCATACAGGCGGTACAGCCGATGCATAACGACTCGTCATGCACCATGCCGTAACGCACGCCATTAATATTCAACGTTTTCGCCACCACGCGCCCTGCGGTGCCGCTGACGGCTGCCAGCACGCCGACGCCGGTGAGAAACTGGCGACGTGACCAGGTCATGGCTGCTCCTTAAGCAACGGAACAGACGCCGGGTTAAAGTTCGGATTGGTGCGCTGATCGCTGTGGCAATCGACGCAAATCTTAATCCGTCCTTTGTCACTTAACGTCTGCATCGTATCTTGCTGTGGATGCAGGGAATGGCAGCTGGCGCACGCCACTTTGGTCACGTGGACATCGTGCGGCCAGAACGCTTTTTGCAACTGTTCCGGCAGATGGCAGGACATACAGACACTGTTCTGCTCACCAACGTTGTACATCGGCTCGTTAAAGCGCATCACATCTTTCACCCCTTCACGGTGTTGCGGTGACGGCTGGCCGTGACAGTTGGTGCAGGTGACCGGCAGTTTATTATTTGGGTTGATAACGGAAGCATGTTTGCCATGCATACCTTCGGTGTCTGGCTTATGACAGTCCAGACAGGCGGCATCCGGGTTACGCTGCTGGGTAACTTCGTAGCGATCTTCAGATGCCTGCGCCGCAGGGGTAGCGGTAATTCCGTTCAGGCTCCACAACAGGCCCGACGCCAGCACCCCGGCAGTTAATAACGAACGTAATACGCTCATATTCACTCCATTGTGTTTTCCGCCCCTTGCGAGGCGGAACGGGGGTTATTGGCTTAACAGACCGTTTTTACGTGCCTGCTCTTCCCACTGCGGGATCACCGTTTTGATGAAGTCCTGCTTCTCGGCCTTGATTTGCTCCATGTTCAGGCCAATTGCCTGCTGGGCTTTCTCTTTGGTCGAGATATCCGGGATCTGGATTTCATGGGTGATGCCTTTGGTCGCCAGCAAACGCGCCAGTTTGGTACGCGCATCCGCCGCTTTATCCATCGCCGTGCCAAGCATCCGCAGACCTTCTTCCGGCGCGTGCATATGAATGCCGTGGGAAGCGATCGCCAGATCCCAACGCCACTGAGCATGACGGATATCGTCCTGAATCGGCTTCATTTCAGCCTCCGTCGCGCCTGCATCCAGCGCCGCTTTCGCTTCGAAGTGGGCGTGAACCAGTTGATCTTCAACCTTGATTTTCAGGTCGTTAATCGACTGTTTACGCTCCGCGACCACTTTTTGCAGCGTGGCTTTGTCCTGGGTATGGCAGTTCGCACAGGTCTGGGCAAAGTTATCAAACGGATTGCCAATTTTATGGTCGGTGTAGAGTTTGCCTTCGGCGTTCTGCACTTTCGGCATGTGACAGTCGATACAGGTCACGTTATTTTTGCCGTGAATGCCCGCACTCCAGGTTTCATATTCCGGGTGCTGCGCTTTCAGCATTGGCGTTTTCGACAGGGAGTTAGTCCAGTCAGAGAAGGCAATTTTGTCGTAATACTGCTCCATGTTTTCGACTTTCATGCCGTTATCCCACGGGAATTTAACGGCTTTATCTTTACCGTCAAAGTAATACTCCACGTGGCATTGACCGCAGACCATCGACTGCTGGTCGAAGCGTCCGCCTTTCTCAAAAGGTTTACCAATCGCTTCCATCGCACGAGCCGCATACGGACGTGAAAGGGTTAACTCCGGTTTGCCTTTGGCGAACTCTGGCGAAGCAGTGTTATGGCAGTCAGCACAACCCAAGTTGTTGACGATTTCCGGGCCGCCGCGCGCCCATTTACCGTGGAAGTAGCCATCTTCGCCGTCTTTCTGGATCAGACGCGCCACATCCGGGCTTTTACAACTCCAGCAGGCCATTGGCATCGTGCCATCTTCGGCATTTTTCGGCGCACCGGTACGCAAAGTTTCACGCACATCGGTCACAGCAAAGGCATGTCCGCGCGGCTTGTTGTAATCGCGTGAGAAGGGATATCCCGCCCACAGGATCACCAGACGTGGATCTTCCGCCAGTGCGTCAACACGCTCTGATTGTTCCGAGGTGGCTTTCCAGGAGAGATATTGATCGGGGTGCTGCGGGGCAAAGGTTTCATTCTTCGCTTCCACAGTTACAGGTTTCGCGGGAGCGGCCGTTTGTTCAGCGTGAACAGAAGTGAAAAAGAAAAAAGGAATCAATAAGCTGAAGATACGGCGTGCGTTTATTTTTATCCTTGTCATAGGGGCTTCATCCAAATTTTGCCATTGAGGAAATGGCAGTTTTTATTGTTTTTTCATAACAGTAACCGCACATACACTGTTATGACATTGCTCGCCCCTATGTGTAACAAATAACCACACTCAGAATGTTGTCTTTAATCAATTGTAAGTGCATGTAAAATACCACTTTAGAGTTAGTCAGTATCTTCCTCGTTTTCAACAGCATGCATAACTGCATGTTCCTCAAAGAATTAATCAACTTTTGTTGGTGACCTTCAAAAATTACCCTGCCGTTTATTTGCACAATTCTACTTTTGCGTGATCTGTCGCCCAAATACTAAACAAAACTGCCAATACCCCTACATTTAACGCTTACGCCACATATTATTAACATCCTACAGGGAGAACAAAAGCATGAGTCAAATTCACAAACACACCATTCCTGCCAACATCGCAGACCATTGCCTGATAAACCCTCAGCAGTACGAGGCGATGTATCAACAATCTATTAACGCACCAGATACCTTCTGGGGCGAACAGGGAAAAATTCTCGACTGGATCAAACCCTACCAGAAGGTGAAAAACACCTCCTTTGCCCCCGGTAATGTGTCAATTAAATGGTACGAGGACGGCACGCTGAATCTGGCGGCAAACTGCCTTGACCGCCATCTGCAAGAAAACGGCGATCGTACCGCCATCATCTGGGAAGGCGATGACGCCAGCCAGAGCAAACATATCAGCTATAAAGAGCTGCACCGCGACGTCTGCCGCTTCGCCAATACCCTGCTCGAGCTGGGCATTAAAAAAGGTGATGTGGTGGCGATTTATATGCCAATGGTGCCAGAAGCCGCAGTCGCGATGCTGGCCTGCGCCCGCATTGGTGCGGTGCATTCGGTAATATTCGGCGGCTTCTCGCCGGAAGCCGTTGCCGGACGCATTATTGATTCTAACTCACGGTTGGTGATCACTTCCGACGAAGGTGTACGCGCCGGGCGCAGCATTCCGCTGAAGAAAAACGTCGATGACGCGCTGAAAAATCCGAACGTCACCAGCATTGAACATGTGGTTGTACTGAAGCGTACTGGCGGGAAAATTGACTGGCAGGAAGGGCGCGACCTGTGGTGGCACGACCTGGTTGAGCAAGCCAGCGATCAGCACCAACCGGAAGAAGTAAACGCCGAAGATCCGTTGTTTATTCTCTACACCTCCGGTTCTACCGGTAAGCCGAAAGGCGTACTGCACACTACCGGCGGTTATCTGGTGTACGCGGCGCTGACCTTTAAATATGTCTTTGATTATCATCCGGGCGATATCTACTGGTGCACCGCCGATGTGGGCTGGGTTACCGGACACAGTTACTTGCTGTACGGCCCGCTGGCCTGCGGCGCGACCACGCTGATGTTTGAAGGCGTACCGAACTGGCCGACGCCTGCCCGTATGGCGCAGGTGGTAGATAAGCATCAGGTCAATATTCTCTATACCGCGCCAACAGCCATTCGCGCACTGATGGCGGAAGGCGATAAAGCGATTGAAGGCACCGACCGTTCGTCGCTGCGTATTCTTGGTTCCGTGGGCGAGCCAATCAACCCGGAAGCGTGGGAGTGGTACTGGAAGAAGATAGGCAACGAGAAATGCCCGGTGGTTGATACCTGGTGGCAGACCGAAACCGGCGGTTTCATGATCACCCCGCTGCCTGGCGCTACCGAGCTGAAAGCCGGTTCGGCAACACGTCCGTTCTTCGGCGTGCAACCGGCGCTGGTCGATAACGAAGGTAACCCGCTGGAAGACGCTACCGAAGGCAGCCTGGTGATCACCGACTCCTGGCCGGGTCAGGCGCGCACGCTGTTTGGCGATCACGAGCGTTTTGAGCAGACCTACTTCTCCACCTTCAAAAATATGTATTTCAGCGGCGACGGCGCGCGTCGTGATGAAGATGGCGATTACTGGATCACCGGGCGCGTGGACGACGTGCTGAACGTCTCTGGTCACCGTCTGGGAACGGCAGAGATTGAGTCGGCGCTGGTGGCGCATCCGAAGATAGCCGAAGCCGCTGTCGTCGGTATTCCGCACAATATTAAAGGTCAGGCGATTTACGCCTACGTCACGCTTAATCACGGGGAGGAACCGTCACCAGAACTGTACGCAGAAGTCCGCAACTGGGTGCGTAAAGAGATTGGCCCGCTGGCAACGCCAGACGTGCTGCACTGGACCGACTCCCTGCCTAAAACCCGCTCCGGCAAAATTATGCGCCGTATTCTGCGCAAAATTGCGGCGGGCGATACCAGCAACCTGGGCGATACCTCGACGCTTGCCGATCCAGGCGTGGTCGAGAAGCTGCTTGAAGAGAAGCAGGCTATCGCAATGCCATCGTAACCCACAATTGCCGGATGCGGCGTAAACGCCTTATCCGGCCTACATTTGGCAACGGCTGTAGACCTGATAAGACGCAACAGCGGCGCATCAGGCGATGGGTTACCTGAGCGTTAACCTTCTCCCATAAGGGAGCGGGAATTAAAACAATCCCTACATTACCTCTGGAGAATCTGTGATGAATGGCACTATTTATCAGCGGATAGAAGACAATGCGCATTTCAGGGAGTTAGTCGAAAAACGGCAACGGTTTGCCACCATCCTGTCGATTATTATGCTGGCAGTTTATATCGGCTTTATTTTACTGATCGCCTTCGCGCCCGGCTGGCTGGGCACTCCGCTGAACCCGAACACCAGCGTCACACGCGGGATTCCAGTCGGTGTTGGAGTGATTGTGATTTCCTTTGTTCTCACTGGTATCTACATCTGGCGGGCGAACGGCGAATTTGACCGTCTTAATAATGAAGTCCTGCATGAGGTACAAGCATCATGAAAAGAGTTCTGACGGCGCTTGCCGCCACACTCCCTTTCGCAGCTAACGCGGCGGATGCTATTAGCGGGGCCGTAGAGCGCCAGCCAACGAACTGGCAAGCGATCATTATGTTCCTGATTTTCGTCGTGTTTACGCTCGGTATTACTTACTGGGCGTCAAAACGCGTACGTTCTCGTAATGACTACTACACCGCAGGCGGCAATATCACCGGTTTCCAGAACGGGCTGGCGATTGCGGGTGACTATATGTCTGCCGCCTCATTTTTGGGGATCTCCGCGCTGGTGTTTACCTCCGGCTATGACGGCTTAATTTACTCGCTGGGCTTCCTGGTGGGCTGGCCGATCATTCTGTTCCTGATTGCCGAACGTCTGCGTAATCTCGGTCGCTATACCTTTGCCGATGTGGCCTCGTACCGTCTGAAGCAGGGACCAATTCGTATTCTTTCGGCCTGTGGTTCTCTGGTGGTCGTGGCACTTTACCTTATCGCCCAGATGGTAGGCGCAGGTAAACTGATCGAACTGCTGTTTGGCCTTAACTATCACATTGCGGTGGTTCTGGTCGGCGTACTGATGATGATGTACGTCCTGTTCGGCGGAATGCTGGCGACCACCTGGGTACAGATTATCAAAGCCGTACTGTTGCTGTTCGGTGCCAGCTTTATGGCCTTTATGGTGATGAAACACGTCGGCTTTAGCTTCAACAATCTGTTCAGCGAAGCGATGGCGGTACACCCGAAAGGTGTCGACATCATGAAGCCGGGCGGGCTGGTGAAAGATCCGATCTCCGCGCTGTCGCTGGGGCTGGGACTGATGTTTGGTACGGCTGGCTTGCCGCATATTCTGATGCGTTTCTTTACGGTCAGCGATGCCCGTGAAGCGCGTAAGAGCGTGTTCTACGCCACCGGATTTATGGGTTACTTCTATATCCTGACCTTTATTATCGGTTTTGGCGCGATCATGCTGGTCGGTGCGAATCCGGCCTATAAAGACGCGGCAGGGGCGCTGATTGGCGGTAACAACATGGCGGCGGTTCACCTGGCCAATGCGGTAGGCGGTAACCTGTTCCTCGGCTTTATTTCAGCGGTTGCTTTCGCCACCATCCTCGCGGTGGTTGCGGGTCTGACGCTGGCAGGTGCATCGGCGGTTTCGCATGACCTGTACGCCAACGTCTTCAAAAAAGGCGCGACCGAACGTGAAGAGCTGCGGGTATCGAAAATCACCGTGCTAATTTTGGGTGTGATTGCCATTATCCTCGGCGTCCTGTTTGAGAATCAGAACATCGCCTTCATGGTGGGTCTGGCGTTTGCCATCGCGGCGAGCTGTAACTTCCCAATCATTCTGCTTTCTATGTACTGGTCGAAACTGACCACGCGTGGTGCGATGCTGGGCGGCTGGTTAGGATTGATTACTGCGGTGGTACTGATGATCCTCGGCCCGACTATTTGGGTACAGATCCTCGGTCACGAAAAAGCCATCTTCCCGTATGAATACCCGGCGCTGTTCTCGATCACCGTGGCATTCCTCGGCATCTGGTTCTTCTCGGCAACCGATAACTCAGCGGAAGGGGCGCGTGAGCGTGAACTGTTCCGTGCGCAATTTATCCGTTCCCAGACCGGCTTTGGCGTTGAGCAAGGCCGCGCGCATTAATCTCTACCCTTCCCCGGTCGCCTGATCGGGGAATTCCTTCAGAACATCATCCAGGCCACCAGCGGCGACACCAGTACCATCAATACGCCAGAAAGCATCATGACCAGACTGGCAACCACGCCCTCTTGTTGACCCAGTTCATACGATCGCGCAGTCCCGGCGCCATGAGACGCCGCGCCAAATCCGGCACCTTTCGCCATCCCTTCGCGGATAGAGAGACGTAAAAACAGCACGTCGCCAATCGCCATACCAAACACGCCGGTGACCACCACAAACAGCGCCACCAGATCGGGCTGTCCGCCGAGCGACTGGCTCGCTGCCAGAGCAAATGGCGTAGTGACCGAACGCACCGCCAGGCTCCGCTGGATCTCATCCGGCAGGGTAAATAATCGCGCCAGCCACACCGAGCTGGTCACTGCCACCACCGTTGCCGTCAGTACGCCCGCCGTCAGCGACATCCAGTGACGTTTAATGATCGCCCGATTGTCATACACCGGCACCGCAAAGGCGATGGTTGCCGGGCCTAATAACCATAGTAGCCAGTGCGCTTCGCCAATATAGTTTTGCCAGGAAATATTGCCGAAAACCAGCAGCATAACCAGTAGTGCAGGCGTCAGCACCAGAGGCATCAACGGCAGTTTACGAAAGCGGCGATAAAGGCGTTTGTTAAGAAAATAGATAACCAGCGTAATCGCCAGGCAGAGCATACTTAGCTGAAAATTAGTCACGGTTTAACCTGCGCATTTCATAGCGATAGACTTTTTCCACTACCCAGGCGGTCGTGCCCAGAACCATCACCGTACTCAACGCAATCACCGCAAAAATACGCCAGCCATCTGCCAGTAATAGTTGTGCATAGTTCACCACCGCCACCACGGCAGGGACAAAAAACAGCAGCATTTCGGCCAGTAACCAGCGCGCCCCGGCACGTACCCATTGCAGAGGAATAATGCGGCAAACAATCAGCGCCAGCATCAGGATCATCCCCACCAGATTGGCGGGTAGCGGCAAATGCAGCCAGGAGACGAGATATTGCGCAAAAATAAATAAACCTGCATACAGCACAACCTGCACAAATACCTGCATAGATTGCACAACGGCAGGGGTAATGCGGCGAAGCGCCACGGACATGAGGGGATATCCTGAAAATAAAACAGAACGCTAAGTATAGAGAGCCTCATGCCGCTACTGAAATGAATTAAAATCATTGCAGGTATAGTCAAAGGGAATAGTTATGGATATCAGAACGCTGCGTTATTTTGTCGAAGTCGTGCGCCAGCAGAGCTTCACCCGCGCAGCGGAGAAGCTGTTTGTGACCCAGCCCACCATCAGCAAAATGCTGAAGAATCTCGAAGACGAGCTGAACTGTATATTGTTGATCCGTGATGGTCGTCGGCTGCTTCTCACTGATACTGGTCGCGTCGTGTTTGAGCGTGCACTGGCAATTCTTGCTGAGTTTCGGCAACTGGAGGCCGAGCTGGACGATATAAACCAACTCAATAAAGGCATATTGCGGCTGGGAATTCCGCCAATGGTTGGCATGTTAATGGCTGGACCTGTGGGGCTGTTCCGCCAGCGTTACCCCGGCGTGGAACTGAAGATTTCGGAGTTTGGTGGTCTGACGGTACAACAAGCGGTAATGAACGGCGAACTGGATATGGCACTGACCGCCCTGCCAGTAGAAGAAAGTGGCCTGACAACGTTATCGCTGTTTAGTCATCCGCTTTGTGTGCTGGCGCCGCGTTCAGGTAAATGGCTTGAGCGTGATGCCGTCTCACCAGAGACACTGGCGGAACATCCTCTACTTATCTATAACGAAGATTTTGCCTTAAGTAAGCAATTAATGGCGTTATTCGATGAACATGGCGTTAAGCCGAGGATTGCGGTTCGCAGCGGGCAATGGGATTTTCTCGCCGCGATGGTTCAGGCCGGTGTCGGAATAGCCATTTTGCCGGAACCCATTTGCCAGCGATTAGATAAAAACACCTTAAAATGGCTGCCGCTGGAAAGCGAACTACGCTGGAAATTAGGCATGATTTGGCGTGAGGGCGTTTACCTTTCCCACTGTGCCCAGGCGTGGCTGACCTGTTGTGAAGGATACTGGTTAACCCCAGAGTAAGGCAGGTTGGCGGGCTCACCCGCCAACCATGCAGATTATTGATTTTCCTCAATTAGCAACGCTTCAAGCAAATCGAGATCGTGCAGTAATTTTTGCAGCGTTTCGTTGCTGATCTCCCGCGTGGCGCGCAGGTGGTAGAGTTCAGCGCGTTCAGAACGCAGCGCCGCCAGACGGAAGCGACGCTCCAGGTTCTCTTCCTGAACCGAACTTTCGACGTCGTTGCGACCATCGGCGCGACGGCGCAGATTACCAATGACGCGAGAGCTGACTTCAGTGAGCAACTGGTTGTCGATATTCTCTTCGGTGTCCGCCGCCAGACGCTCCTCCATTTTCTGGATCGCCACAATCGCCACTTCAGCGGTTGCTGCACGCGCGATTCGCTCCTCTTTCAACTGTTGAGAGTGGTCCGCGACTTCAATGTGTTGCAGCAGAACAGGCAGCATCACTACGCCGACAAACAGCGAAAAGAGAATGACGCCAGCCGCCAGGAACACCAGCTCATAACGCGCCGGGAAGACATTTCCATCCGGCAACAGCAGAGGGATAGAGAGCACACCAGCAAGAGTGATTGCCCCGCGCACCCCAGCGAAAGACGCGATCAGAATTTCTCGTGTAGTCCACGAACCAAACTCCATCGGCTTCTTCTTCAGGAAACGGTTGCTGAACTTTTTCATCGTCCACAGCCAGCCAAAACGTACCAGCATTAGCGCCGCATAAATCAAGATGATGTCGGTAAACAGCATCCAGATTTCGACGTTAGGGTCAATTTCCGCCGCAACCAGCGACGTTTCCAGAATCCCTGGCAGTTGCAGGCCCAGCAGCAAGAACACCATGCCGTTAAAGACAAATTCCAGCATCGCCCAGGTGCTGTTCGCGCGCAATCGCATCGCCAGCGGCGCACGGCGCATCACGCCGGAACGGGTGATGGTCATCCCGGCGGCAACTGCTGCGAGGATGCCGGAAACGCCAATATGTTCAGCAATCAGATAAGAGGCAAACGGCAGTAGGAACAGCAATACGATCTGCGTCGCGGGTTCATCGCCGCCCCAGCGACTGAGGAAACGCAACGAGCGACCATACAGCCAGCTCACCACGAAGCCCGCCAGAATGCCGCCAATGGCCACTTTCATAAATTCGACCGTCGCACCGCCGACGGTGAAGATCATCGTCCCCATCGCAACTGCCACGGCAAACTTCAACGACACCAGGCCGGAGGCGTCATTCATCAACGCTTCGCCCTGCAAAATGCCCATGATTTTTTTCGGAATGCGCCCTTCGCCAACAATCCCGGAGAGCGCCACGGCATCGGTCGGAGAGAGCACCGCCGCCAGCGCAAAGGCGGGTATCAGCGGGATACCCGGCACCACCCAGTAAATAAGGAAGCCAATGCCGACCACGGTGACCACCACCAGCGCCAGCGCGAGGCCGAATATTTCCCGACCATGTTCGAGAAATTCGCGGGTTGGTGTTTTCCAGCCATCAGCAAACAGCAACGGCGGGATAAACAAGACTAAAAAGAGTTCAGGATCAAACTCCACATGCAAACCAAACGTCGGCCACGCCAGTAGCGCACCGATGGCAATTTGCATAAGCGGAAGCGGGATCTGAAAGGGCATGACACGAGTGACCACCCCGGACAGCGAGACCACGAGGGTCATTATCAGTATGGTGAAGAAGATTTCCATGCGTTCCCTGTTTGCAATGTTTTTTATGATTTGAGAAAGGCGTTATGCCCGGACTCTCAATTTTTCAGAATATCGCAAAAGCTCACACAATGTACGGAGAAAAATAAAAACGGGCAGCCATTGCCACCCGTTTTCAGAATCTTATTAAGCTTAGATGGCCCAACCTCCGGCATAGAAGGTGACCAGCGCCACGGCGATAACGACCGTACCGATGTTCAGCTTACGCCATTCGCCAGAAACCAGACGACCAATCACCAGGGTCGCGAAGCCGATCATGATGCCAGTTACGATATTACAGGTCAGCACGATGAATACTGCCGTTACCAGACCCGCCATTGCATCGACGAAATCAGCAAAGTCGATTTTCGCCACGTTGCTCAACATCAACAGGCCAACGTACATCAGCGCCGGAGCTGTTGCGTAACCCGGAACGAGGTAAGAGAGCGGAGAGAGGAACAGAATCAGCAGGAACAGCACGCCAACCGTGATTGCCGTCAGACCGGTTTTACCGCCCGCCGCTGTACCCGCCGCAGACTCAATGTATACCGCAGCCGGAGCCGCACCGACCAGGCCAGAGAAAACACTGCTCAGGGAGTCGGTGGTCAGAGCTTTGCCGCCGTCGATAATCTGCCCGTCTTTATCCAGCAGGTTCGCCTGACCGGCTACCGCACGGATGGTTCCGGTGGCATCGAAAACAGCAGTCATCACCAACGCCAGTACGCTCGGCAGTACCACAGGGTTCAGCGCCCCCATAATATCCAGGCTACCAATTAGCGAATTACCGTTCTCATCGCTCAATGAAGGCATGGCGAAAACGCCAGAGAAGTGGACGTTAGGATCAAAAAGCAGACCCACAATCGAGATGCCGATAATGGTTAACAGGATACCGCCTGGTACTTTCAGTTTTTCCAGGCCGATAATCACCGCCAGACCTACCAGCGACATAATCACCGGGAAGGTCGCGAAATCACCCAGCGCCACTGGCAGACCATCGAGCGGGTTTTTAATCACCAGACCGACGCCATTGGCAGCAATCAGCAGCAAGAACAGGCCGATACCAATCCCCGTGCCGTGCGCCACGCCGTGCGGCAAGTTGCGCAAAATCCAGCTACGGATACCCGTGGCAGAAATTACCGTAAACAGCACACCCATCAGGAACACGGCACCCAGCGCGACAGGTACGCTAATATGTTGCCCCAGCACCAGGCTGAATGCGGTAAACGCCGTCAGAGAGATGGCGCAGCCGATAGCCAACGGCAGATTGGCCCATAACCCCATCGCGATAGAGCCAATCCCGGCAACCAGACAAGTCGCAACAAAAACTGCCGCTGGCGGGAAGCCCGCTTTACCCAACATACCTGGAACGACGATAACCGAGTAAACCATCGCCAGAAACGTTGTTAACCCGGCAACCACTTCCTGACGGACAGTGCTTCCACGTTGTGAAATTTTAAACCAGGCGTCGAGTGAACCGCCGGTACGCGCTGATGGCGTAGACATAAGAAAACATCCCCTGAGAGTTTATTTTTCGTCAAGATGCGTGGCGGACAATCCCCTGCCAGCGAAACGTTATCTTCCTGCTTCAGGTTTGCGACAATCTGGGGCGTCGCAAAAAAGCAAACGTTTAGCTCCGCGCATACAAAACGGGTGGTAAAAAAAAGCAAACGATTATCCGGCGATCATAGCGGCTTTTTCAACCGAAGTTTGCTGCTTTTTTCCCTTTTCTTGTGTTGACGATGAAAAACCAGGCAATTGATGCGCAAACGTTATCGTTGATGCGCAAAATTACGGCATTTGTAGGCAACTTGTGGCGAAGGTTCGCGGTAAAAAATCACGCAAGATGACAAAAATATTGCGGCTAAAAAGGATCACTTTGCACTGGCGAAGAAACAGCGGTGACATACAATTAAAGTATCAACACTAACCGGAACCTCCACCACGTGCTCGAATGAGGTGTGTTGACGTCGGGGGAAACCCTCCCGTGTACCAGCGGGATAGAGTGAAAGACAAAGACTGGAAAACAAACTAAAGCGCCCTTGTGGCGCTTTAGTTTTGTTCATCTTCCAGCAAGCGTGCGCCGGTGCCTTCTTCCCCTAAGCGGTCGCCAGGGTTACGCAACGGGCAGTCGCTACGCGAAAGGCAGCCGCAGCCAATACAACCGTCCAGTTCATCACGCAGCGCGACTAAGGTATGAATGCGCCGATCCAATTCTTCTCGCCATTGCGAAGATAGCTGTTTCCACTCTTTCGCACTTAACGTATGCCCTTCGGGCAACACACCAAACGCTTCACCAATGGTCGCCAGCGGAATGCCAATGCGTTGAGCAATTTTGATAATTGCGACATATCGCAACACATCACGCTTATATCGCCGCTGATTACCGCTATTGCGGATACTGGTAATCAATCCTTTGCTTTCATAGAAGTGCAGCGCCGATACCGCCACGCCGCTACGTTTCGCCACTTCGCCTGGAGTAAGCAAGGCTTTAATGCGGGGTAATTTCTTTTCCATAAATCGCTTTACCTCAAGTTAACTTGAGGAATTATACTCCCCAACAGATGAATTAACGAACTGAACACTGAAAAGAGGCAGATTTATGTCCCATCAGAAAATTATTCAGGATCTTATCGCATGGATTGACGAGCATATCGACCAGCCGCTGAACATTGATGTGGTGGCGAAAAAATCAGGTTATTCAAAGTGGTATTTACAGCGGATGTTCCGCACAGTGACGCATCAGACGCTTGGCGATTACATTCGTCAACGCCGCCTGCTACTGGCTGCCGTTGAACTGCGCACCACCGAGCGCCCTATTTTTGATATCGCGATGGATCTGGGTTACGTCTCACAGCAGACCTTTTCCCGCGTTTTCCGTCGGCAATTTGATCGCACTCCCAGCGATTACCGCCACCGGCTCTAGGGTTACTGCCCGCGCATGGCGTCATGCGCGGGTAATTGCTCTGCCCATGCCATAAAAACCTGCGGCGGCATCGCCTTTGCAAAGTACCAGCCCTGACAATAGCGCACGCCGCGTTTGCGCAGCCAGTTGACCTGATCCTCAGTTTCCACCCCTTCTGCAATCGTTTTTAGACCCAGACTGTGTGCCAGTTCGATGATGTGTTCCGCTATCAAATGGCTGGTTTTATGCGTGGTCAACGTCTCAACAAACGATTTATCGATTTTCAGGATATCAATATTCAATGAGTTAAGGTTATGCAGGTTGGAGTAGCCAATACCAAAGTCATCGATCGCCACTTCGTAACCAGCCTGACGGAAAGCCAGAATAATCGGCGTCATTTTGGCAACATCAAGAAATGCATGTTCAGTGACTTCAAATTTAATTTGCTGCGGACGCACCGTGAATTGCTCTATTTTTTGATTAGTTAAGGCAATCACCCTTGAAGTATGAAAATCGGAGGCAGACAAATTAATTGAAGTAGATAATTCAGGGTGTTTTTCCAGCCAGGAACCGAGATCGTCAAACACCATATTAATGACATAATCTGTCACCTGCGCAATTAGCCCCTCTTGTTCCGCCAGCGGAATAAACTCTGCTGGCGTCATTACCTGTCCCTGATTCCCCGGCCAGCGTAGCAATGCCTCAGCGCCAATACATTTATTCGTTTTAATATCAATAATCGGTTGGTAATAGAGACAAAGCTGCCGTTTTTCGAGGGCACGTTGCAATTTACGCTTAGGTGACTGGTACTTCTGGTTTATACGCAGCCAGAGTAAAAGCAGCACCAGGCTGCCCATAATGCCTGCCGGTAAGGCAAATACAAGGTGATTATAAAAATGTGACAAAATGCGCTGAGTTGAGGTTGCAACGATAGCAGCAATGGGACGTTTTGTTGAATGGACTATCGCATATAAATAACCGTTATGCTGTACGGTTATTTCCCTTTGATGAATCAATGGTGAAAATTTTTCTGCTGAGGCTTGTTTGCTTAAAGAGAAAAAGGTTTTCGTCACCGTATCATATACCCCCCATTGCAGCGTTGGATCGTCAGACATCACCTCGCTCCAGAATAAAGGGTTAATTACCGCGACATAGTTTCCTCGCTGCATATAAGTCATTTTATAACCGGCAAAAAAAGGAGTGTCGCGATAATAATAGATTGAGACATTAGGTTCACGCTTATAGTTCGCTGGCGGCATCGTATAGCCGTTAACGGGAGCCATTAATGTTGAGCATAAAAAAAGGTTATCGTGGGCATAGATCAATTCGTTGATATAAAGATAACCACGGATAATATTCAGCATTTGTTGTTGATGAGAGGGAGTACAAATTTGTCCCTGATAGCGTTCCGCATCGTCGCTTGCTAAATCTGCCTGGCGAATGACCAGCTCGGATTTCTCCAGTGCCAACAGAGCAAAAGCACGCAGTTGATTATTCGCTTCCGCTTTAGCCCAAAGAAAGGCAATCCATAGCGACAGAATGATGGGAAGGAGGACTACAAAGATAATACCCGGCAACGCCAGCAATTTGTGTCGCACACTATGGCTCATTTCTATCAATTCCCTGCCTGGTTATACCTGGTCATTGCAAGGTGAAAACCCTGACTACCGACGACGTTAGATAAATCTTACGGTATAAATAGCACTTTTGCCTGATTTGAAATTGATACCTTTATAATTGTTGTTTAAATGAAAATAACTCGCTGATATCAAAAGGGCTTTGTTGAAAAAACGCAGGTCAGGCAGGAAGTTACAATTTTTCTTTATTGTGCATTGTCTCGATTTCACTGAAAAACCACATAATTAGTGCAGCAATAAAAGTAGCTGCATAATCTGGCTAACAAACGAGCAATTGTGATATAGTTCACAAAAATTTATGAAACAAACTAAGTGTTTCATTTTATGTTCTGAAAGTCCCGCGATAGCCAGAGTGTACCACGCCCCCCCGTGAGTAATGCCGCGCTATCCAGGGCTTGGTAATTTTCAGAGGAAATGTTTGATGGCTACCCTCACCACTGGCGTGGTTCTTCTTCGCTGGCAGCTTATTAGCGCCGTATTGATGTTTCTGGCCAGCACGCTCAACATCCGCTTTCGGCGCTCTGATTATGTCGGGCTGGCAGTGATCAGTAGCGGTCTGGGCGTGGTTTCCGCCTGTTGGTTCGCAATGGGGTTGCTTGGCATCACAATGACCGATATTACCGCCATCTGGCACAACATTGAGTCGGTGATGGTGGAAGGGATGAGTCAAACTCCACCACAGTGGCCGATGATTTTGACCTGATATGCAGAAGCCTCCATAACGGAGGCTTCTTTTTTATGGCTGGCGGATGCTTTAATCATCCACCTTAAAACAATATAACCTATTGTTTTAATGACAAATCAGAACGGAATGTCGTCATCGAAATCCATCGGCGGCTCGTTAGACGGCGCTGCCGGTGCGGACTGCTGCGGGCGAGACTGAGCACCGCCGCTGAACTGATTGCCACCCTGCGGCTGCTGAGGCTGACCCCAACCGCCCTGCGGCTGGCCGCCGCCGACGTTACCGCCTGCCGGTGCGCCGCCGCCCTGGCGACCACCCAGCATCTGCATGGTACCGCCAACGTTCACCACCACTTCTGTGGTGTAGCGATCCTGACCGGATTGGTCAGTCCATTTGCGGGTACGCAGCTGACCTTCGATATAAACCTGAGAACCTTTACGCAGATATTCGCTGGCAACTTCCGCCAGTTTGCCGAACAGCACAACACGGTGCCATTCAGTCTGCTCTTTCATCTCGCCGGTCGCTTTATCACGCCAGGATTCGGAAGTAGCCAGCGTAATGTTGGCAACTGCGCCACCATTTGGCATATAGCGTACTTCCGGGTCCTGGCCCAGATTACCAACGAGAATAACCTTATTTACGCCTCTGCTGGCCATGTCGTGTCTCCTGAAAAAAACGTTCTAATAAGTGTAAACGCGCGATTGTAGCATTACCAATAGCGGTTTTACCACGATGTGACCTCGGTTCCGGTAAACAAACATGGCCCGACATTGTTACACAGCACTCCGGGTTTTGCATTCCAATACTGTATATTCATTCAGGTCGATTTGTGTCATAATTAACCGTTTGTGATCGCCGGTAGCGCCATGCCGCCGGGCAAAAAAGTGTTTAATCCGGGAAAGGTGAATGGATAAGATCGAAGTTCGGGGCGCCCGCACCCATAATCTCAAGAATATCAACCTCGTTATCCCCCGCGACAAACTGATTGTCGTCACCGGGCTTTCGGGTTCTGGCAAATCCTCGCTCGCTTTCGACACCTTATATGCCGAAGGGCAGCGTCGTTACGTTGAATCCCTTTCCGCCTACGCGCGGCAGTTTCTGTCACTGATGGAAAAACCAGATGTCGATCATATTGAGGGGCTTTCTCCCGCCATCTCAATTGAACAGAAATCGACGTCTCATAACCCGCGTTCCACAGTGGGGACCATCACTGAAATCCACGACTATTTGCGTCTGCTGTACGCTCGCGTCGGCGAGCCGCGCTGCCCGGATCACGACGTTCCGCTGGCGGCGCAAACCGTCAGCCAGATGGTGGATAACGTGCTTTCGCAGCCTGAAGGTAAACGTCTGATGCTACTCGCGCCAATCATCAAAGAGCGCAAAGGCGAACACACTAAAACGCTGGAGAATCTGGCGAGTCAGGGTTACATCCGCGCGCGCATTGATGGCGAAGTCTGCGATCTTTCCGATCCGCCCAAACTGGAACTGCAAAAGAAACACACCATTGAAGTGGTTATCGATCGCTTCAAGGTGCGTGACGATCTTACCCAGCGTCTGGCTGAATCGTTTGAAACCGCACTGGAGCTTTCCGGCGGTACAGCGGTTGTTGCGGATATGGACAATCCCAAAGCGGAAGAACTGCTGTTCTCCGCGAACTTCGCCTGCCCGATTTGCGGCTACAGTATGCGTGAACTGGAACCACGCCTGTTCTCGTTTAACAACCCGGCGGGTGCCTGCCCGACCTGTGACGGCCTCGGCGTACAGCAATATTTCGATCCCGATCGCGTGATCCAGAATCCGGAACTGTCGCTGGCTGGCGGTGCGATCCGTGGCTGGGATCGCCGCAACTTCTATTATTTCCAGATGCTGAAATCACTGGCAGATCACTATAAGTTCGACGTCGAAGCGCCGTGGGGCAGCCTGAGCGCAAACGTGCATAAAGTGGTGCTGTACGGTTCTGGCAAAGAAAATATCGAATTTAAATACATGAACGATCGCGGCGATACCTCCATCCGCCGCCATCCGTTCGAAGGCGTGCTGCACAATATGGAGCGCCGTTATAAAGAGACGGAATCCAGCGCGGTACGTGAAGAGTTAGCCAAATTTATCAGCAATCGCCCGTGCGCCAGTTGTGAAGGGACGCGTTTGCGCCGTGAAGCGCGCCATGTTTATGTCGAGAATACGCCGCTGCCTGCAATCTCCGACATGAGCATTGGTCATGCGATGGAGTTCTTCAACAATCTTAAACTCGCCGGACAACGGGCGAAGATTGCGGAAAAAATCCTCAAAGAGATTGGCGACCGCCTGAAATTCCTCGTTAACGTTGGGCTGAATTATCTGACACTTTCCCGCTCGGCAGAGACACTTTCCGGCGGCGAAGCCCAGCGTATCCGTCTGGCGAGCCAGATTGGTGCGGGCCTGGTTGGCGTTATGTATGTGCTGGATGAGCCGTCTATCGGCCTGCATCAGCGCGATAATGAACGTCTGCTGGGTACGCTTATCCATCTGCGCGATCTTGGTAATACCGTGATTGTAGTGGAGCACGACGAAGATGCGATTCGCGCCGCTGACCACGTTATCGACATCGGTCCGGGCGCAGGTGTTCACGGTGGCGAAGTGGTCGCGGAAGGGCCGCTAGAAGCGATTATGGCAGTGCCAGAGTCGTTGACCGGGCAGTACATGAGTGGTAAACGCAAGATTGAAGTGCCGAAGAAACGCGTTCCGGCGAATCCGGAAAAAGTGCTGAAGCTGACTGGCGCACGCGGCAACAACCTGAAAGATGTGACGCTAACGCTGCCAGTGGGTCTGTTTACCTGCATCACAGGGGTTTCAGGTTCTGGTAAATCGACGCTGATTAACGACACGCTGTTCCCGATTGCCCAACGCCAGTTGAACGGCGCGACTATCGCCGAACCGGCACCCTATCGCGATATTCAGGGGCTGGAGCATTTCGATAAAGTCATAGATATCGACCAAAGCCCAATTGGCCGTACTCCGCGTTCCAACCCGGCGACCTATACCGGCGTGTTTACGCCTGTACGTGAACTGTTTGCGGGCGTACCGGAATCCCGTGCGCGCGGCTATACGCCAGGACGGTTCAGCTTCAACGTCCGTGGCGGACGCTGCGAGGCCTGTCAGGGCGATGGCGTGATCAAAGTTGAAATGCACTTCCTGCCGGATATTTACGTACCGTGCGACCAGTGCAAAGGTAAACGCTATAACCGCGAAACGCTGGAGATAAAGTACAAAGGCAAAACCATCCACGAAGTGCTGGATATGACCATCGAAGAGGCGCGTGAATTCTTTGATGCGGTGCCAGCTCTGGCGCGTAAACTGCAAACGTTGATAGACGTTGGCCTGACGTACATTCGCCTCGGGCAGTCCGCCACCACACTTTCCGGTGGTGAAGCCCAGCGCGTGAAGCTGGCGCGTGAGCTGTCAAAACGCGGCACCGGGCAGACACTGTATATTCTCGACGAGCCGACCACCGGTCTGCACTTCGCCGATATTCAGCAACTGCTCGACGTACTGCATAAACTGCGCGATCAGGGCAATACCATTGTGGTGATTGAGCACAATCTCGACGTGATTAAAACCGCCGACTGGATTGTCGATCTTGGTCCGGAAGGCGGCAGCGGCGGCGGCGAAATCCTCGTCTCCGGTACGCCAGAAACCGTCGCAGAGTGCGAAGCTTCGCATACAGCGCGATTCCTCAAGCCAATGCTGTAATCACAAAGGCCGCTTTCTGAGCGGCCTCAGATTATTGACAAAGTGCGCTTTGTTCTTGCTGGATGCGCGTGAACCGCCTTATCCAGCCTACAAAAACATGCAATTTCAATATATTGCAGAGATTGCGTAGGCCTGATAAGCGTAGCGCATCAGGCAATTTTGCGTTTGTCATCATTCTCAGGCCGCTTTCTGAACGGTCTTTTCCTTTCAGAGTTGCACCAGCAATTTACGTTTTTCTTCCGGCAGCAAATTCACCGCCTGCTGATACGACGCATCGACCAGATAATAGATTTGCGAATCCGGCAACGATCCGTCGAGATATACGGTACTCCAGTGCGCTTTATTCAGATGTCGGCTGGGACGTACATCACTGTGCTGCTGACGCAGAAGATCCGCCAGTTCCGGGCTGGTTTTCAGCGAAACTGCCGGGCGATTTTCCACTTCTTTCACCATCGCAAACAGCACATCTTCCACTTTGATTTGCGTCGCTTTCCAGTCGCTGTGAACGCTCTGTTCAGCGCCAGGTTTTGCCATGCAATATTGTAGCAACTCCGATATGGTCATTTTTTACTCCCCTTGTAGTGTCGCGATGATGCGACGCGATCCGCCGTGGACACGATGTTCCCCCAGCCAGATACCCTGCCAGGTGCCGGTCTGAATACGTCCTTTATGCACTGGCAAAACAAGCGATACTCCCAGCATGGAAGATTTGATATGTGAAGGCATATCGTCTGCTCCTTCATAATCATGCTCATAGTTTCCGTTATCGGGAACAGTGCGGAGGAAAAAACGTTCCATGTCCTGGCGTACCGTGGGGTCGCAATTCTCATTAAGTGTCAGAGAGGCGGAAGTGTGTTGCAGCAACAGGTGCAGTAAACCGACATTAACACGCGGCATATCAGCCAGTTGATTCAGAATTTCATCCGTTACCAGATGAAACCCACGAGATTTGGCGCTAAGCGTGAGCGTCTTTTGATACCACATGTGCTGCTCCTTGATAAAACTCTCTTATTCAGTTTGCAGCAAGACAGCGAAAGGATAAAGGTGTGATTAAAAAAACAGCATTCGGGAGAGTGAAACACTCTCCCGCACTATCAGTATTCTGAATTAACGATCACCTCTTCACCAAAAGCACCCGCTTGTGGCAAGGGTTTGTAGGTAGAGTTGGAGGCACGCAGAATACGGATACCACGAATGCCGACATCACGCGCAGCAGTCATATCATTATCGGAATCGCCATAAAACATTCGGATATTTTTATCCTGCAACCACTGCGTTTTCGTGTTTTGTCCTGGTTTATCACCCGCAAAAATTACCGGATTCATACTACTTGCCGGAATGTGGAAATCATCGGCTAATGTTTTTGAAACCGTTTCTGTTTTCGTTGGACTACGACCAGTCACAAAAAAGATGGTATCGCCACGGCGGACATGTATATCAATCAGCTGACGTGCGACCTCTTTTGGAATGCTGAATTCATCCCAACCGTTGTTCATCTTTTCCCAGAATGCCGGGTTTTTCAGATAATCTTCGCTTTCTGGTGAGAATATTTTCTTGCCGCGCCAGAATCCGGGGCTGGAAAACAAAACGGTATCATCGATATCAAATCCAACCGCCATCGGCGGGCGACCGGCAAGGCTATTTTCAATTTGTGCGACTGATACCCAATGGACAGGTGCCTGTTCAGCGAGTCTGGCAACATTAGTGCCGGGATTAAGCGGTGAAGGTGAAGAGGCCAACGCAACAGCAGAACTGTTTAGAGCGAACAATAAGCAAACGGCACTCAATGCCTGTGTGATCTTGCGCATATTTTTCCCTAAATAGTCAGTAAGTTGAAACTTTTTATTATGAAGTTTGTTGAAAAAGCCATCTGACCATAACGCCAGCAGCAAGGGAAAGGAAGGATTATCTGCGGCTTTTGTGAAGAAAGGGAGAAGGATCACATGAGACCAGCCCGTGTTTGTGACTATTTAATAACTTAATATATTTCCATGGTATAAAAATGTTCGGAAATAAAACGCCTATTTTATTCACTTTTATAAGAAATAAGTCTTCATCTCCTTCGTACTATTTGCCTGGATAATACATAGCACCCCTTATTTATAATAGAGCAGGCGGCTTTTCAACCGCCTGCTGGTTAACCTTACATCACTGCAGCAAACGCCTTTGCAACGCGCTGCACGTTCGCAGAGTTAAGTCCGGCAACACACATACGACCGCTGGCGATCAGGTAAACGCCAAACTCCTCGCGCAGGCGATCGACCTGGGCGGCGCTTAAGCCGGTATAGCTGAACATGCCGCGTTGCTTAAGCAGGTAATCAAAATTGCGCTCCGGCATCTCAGTGCTCAACACCCGCACCAGTTGCTGACGCATTGCCAGAATACGGGTTCGCATTTCTTCTACTTCTGCCAACCAACTGGCTTTCAACGCCTCATCGTTCAGCACCGTTGCCACTACCTGTGCACCAAAATTCGGCGGGCTGGAGTAAATACGGCGCACAGTAGCTTTCAGTTGCCCCAGCACGCGACCTGCGGCTTCAGCATCTTCACACACCACCGAAAGACCGCCGACACGCTCGCCGTACAGGGAGAAAATTTTCGAGAATGAATTGCTTACCAGTGCAGGTAATCCGGCGCTGGCAATGGCGCGAATGGCGTAGGCATCTTCATCCATACCGGCACCAAATCCTTGATAGGCGATATCGAGGAATGGGATAAGCTCGCGTGCTTTGAGAATTTCAATGACCGCGTCCCATTGGTCGTTGGTGAGATCGGCGCCCGTTGGGTTATGACAGCACGGATGCAGCAGCACAATACTGCGGGCAGGCAATGTTTTCAGCGTCGCCAACAGATCGTCAAAGCGCACACCGTTGGTCGTTTCATCATACCAGGGGTAAGTGCTCACTTCGAATCCAGCCCCGGCGAATATTGCTACGTGGTTTTCCCAGGTGGGATCGCTGACCCACACACCTGAATCCGGGAAGTAGCGTTTCAGGAAGTCAGCCCCCACTTTCAATGCCCCTGAACTGCCAAGCGTTTGAATAGTCGCCACGCGCTGTTGTTGTAACACCGGATGATTAGCGCCAAACAGCAGTGGTGCAATAGCATGACGATAGCTGTTAAGCCCTTCCATCGGCAGATAAAGTGAAGCGCCATGAGGCTGCGCATTCAGGCGCGCTTGCGCTTCTTCGACGGCTTTTAATTGTGGAATAATCCCGTCTTCGTTGTAGTACAGACCGATACTCAAATTCACTTTGTCGCTGCGAGGGTCTTCTTTAAAACGCTCCATAAGCGAAAGAATCGGGTCGCCAGCGTAGGCGTCAACTTTTTGAAACACGCGATGGTTCTCCAGGTTTACGGGCAGGTGGTTAAAACACAATAAACCGGAAGATGGGGAAGATCGAGAGTATGTTTAACAACGAGCGGCAACTAATAACACTGCGAGGCTGATAAAAAGCGCAAAACCTCTAAAGACAAGAACGACAAGAGTGTATCAATTTATTGAATTTACATAGCTTTGCAGGCCGGATAAGGTTTTCACACCGCATCCGGCACAGACAATCAACTATTGCAGAACGATTAATCCACGTATTTCATCGCCACCCTTGACGTCAGGCGCGTGATAAGTTCGTAAGCACTCACTTTCGTCATTTCTGCGATACGCTCTACGGGCAGACCTTCGCCCCATAAAATGACCTGATCCCCGGCTTTATCCTGCGCCTGTGGACCTAAATCTACGCAGATCATGTCCATCGCGACTCGCCCCACAATCGGCACTTCGCGACCGTTCACCAGCACTGGCGTACCGGACGGCGCGGCGCGCGGGTAGCCATCGCCATAGCCCATCGCCACCACGCCAAGGCGGGTATCGCGCTCGCTAATCCAGGTGCCGCCATAGCCTACCGGTTCACCTGCTTTATGCTCACGCACGGCAATCAGGCTGGAGGTCAGTGACATCACTGGCTGGCAACCGAAATCGGCACCGGTGGAGCCATCTTCCAGCGGTGATACGCCATAAAGAATGATGCCTGGGCGCACCCAATCAAAATGCGACTGCGGCCATAACAAAATTCCGCCCGATGCGGCGATTGAACGCTTGCCAGGTCTGCCTTCGCAAAAGGTATTGAAGATATCGAGTTGTTTCTCAGTCGCACCACATTTTGGCTCATCGGCACGAGCAAAGTGGCTGACAATATTCACCGGCTGGCGAACATTTTTACATTGCGTAAGACGTTGATAAAACGCCTCAGCTTGTTCCGGTAACACGCCCAGTCGGTGCATACCGGTATCGAGTTTCATCCAGACGGTAACTGGCTCCTCCAGATTGGCCTCTTCCAGAGCAGCAAGCTGTTCTTCGTTATGCACAGCGGTATGCAGATGTTCAGCGGAGATCGTCGGCAGATCGTCAGCTTCAAAAAAGCCTTCCAGTAACAAAATAGGTTGCGTGATGCCCCCCGCCCTAAGCCGCAGGGCTTCTTCGAGACGGGCAACGCCAAAGGCGTCGGCATCGGGGAGCGTTCGCGCGGTCTCAATCAGACCGTGACCGTAGGCGTTCGCTTTCACCACCGCAACCAGTTTACTGGCAGGTGCCAGTTCACGCAGACGTTGCAGGTTGTGTCGCAGAGCGCGGCGGTTAATCACAACAGTTGCCGCTTGCATTTGTGTTCCTTGATAAGTGTTTGCTTTAATTACCTAATTCATAAAATAATTATTATTCGTCGTCGTACTGTGGTCCCGCGTAGTTGTCGAAACGCGACCATTGACCGTTAAAGGTCAGGCGTACCGTCCCGATTGGGCCGTTACGTTGTTTACCGATAATAATTTCCGCGATGCCTTTTAAGTCACTATTTTCGTGATAAACCTCATCACGATAGATAAACATGATCAAGTCCGCATCCTGCTCGATGGAGCCGGATTCACGCAGGTCGGAGTTGACCGGGCGTTTGTCGGCACGTTGTTCCAGAGAACGGTTCAACTGAGACAGCGCCACCACCGGCACATTCAGTTCTTTCGCCAGGGCTTTTAGCGAGCGGGAGATTTCTGCAATTTCCAGCGTACGGTTGTCTGAAAGCGCCGGTACGCGCATCAATTGCAGGTAGTCGATCATGATGAGTCCGATGCCACCGTGTTCTCGGGCAATACGCCGCGCGCGGGAACGCACTTCCGTTGGCGTCAGACCGGAGGAGTCATCAATGTAGATATTACGTTTTTCGAGCAAAATGCCCATCGTGCCGGAAATGCGCGCCCAGTCTTCATCATCCAGTTGCCCGGTACGAATTTTGGTCTGGTCAACTCGCGACAACGATGCCAGAGAACGCATCATAATCTGTTCCGATGGCATCTCCAGCGAGAAGATCAATACTGGTTTATCCTGCAACATCGCCGCATTTTCGACGAGGTTCATAGCAAATGTCGTTTTACCCATCGACGGACGCGCGGCGACGATGATCAAATCCGACGGCTGCAAGCCAGCGGTTTTTTTGTTGAGATCGTCATAGCCGGTATTTACCCCGGTAACGCCATCGTGTGGCTGCTGAAACAATTGCTCAATACGCGCCACCGTGGCGTCGAGCACATCGGCGATGTTCTTCGGCCCTTCGTCTTTATTGGCACGGCTTTCGGCAATTTTAAAAACGCGGGATTCAGCAAGGTCGAGCAAGTCTTCGCTGGTGCGCCCTTGCGGATCAAAACCGGCTTCGGCAATCTCATTCGCAACAGAGATCATCTCGCGGACAACGGCACGTTCGCGCACGATGTCGGCATAGGCACTGATGTTCGCTGCACTTGGCGTATTTTTTGACAGCTCCGCCAGATAAGCAAAACCACCAACACTATCAAGTTGCCCCTGACGTTCCAGCGATTCCGCCAGGGTGATCAGGTCAATTGGGCTACCGCTTTCCTGCAAACGCGCCATTTCGGTAAAGATATGGCGGTGCGGACGGGTGTAGAAATCATCTGCCACCACTCGCTCGGCCACATCGTCCCAGCGTTCGTTATCCAGCATTAAACCGCCCAACACCGACTGCTCCGCTTCGATCGAGTGCGGAGGCACTTTCAGCCCGGCAACTTGTGGATCGCGATCGCGGGGTTCAGCTTGCTGTTTGTTGAAGGGTTTATTTCCTGCCATATTGAATGGAGTTACCGAGATAAAGAATGGGTCGAAACTTTACCATATGAAGCAGACCCTGACGATACGTTCTGGAGGACACATGGCAACACGAATTGAATTTCACAAGCACGGTGGCCCGGAAGTACTTCAGACTGTGGAATTTACTCCTGCCGATCCGGCAGAGAATGAAGTCCAGGTCGAAAATAAAGCCATTGGCATCAATTTTATCGACACGTATATCCGCAGCGGCCTTTATCCGCCGCCATCGCTACCCAGCGGATTAGGCACCGAAGCGGCTGGCATTGTGAGCAAAGTCGGCAGCGGCGTGAAACATATTAAAGCAGGCGATCGTGTGGTTTATGCGCAGTCAACGTTAGGGGCTTACAGCTCTGTGCATAACGTCAATGCCGATAAAGCGGCAATTCTGCCAGCGGCGATCTCTTTTGAGCAAGCTGCCGCGTCGTTCCTGAAAGGCTTAACGGTTTATTATCTGCTGCGCAAAACGTATGAAATCAAACCTGACGAACAGTTCCTGTTCCATGCGGCTGCTGGCGGCGTGGGCTTAATTGCCTGCCAGTGGGCAAAAGCCTTAGGGGCAAAACTTATTGGCACTGTTGGCAGCGCGCAAAAAGCGCAAAGTGCATTAAAAGCGGGAGCGTGGCAGGTAATTAACTATCGCGACGAAAATCTGGTCGAGCGATTAAAAGAGATCACCGACGGCAAGAAAGTGCGCGTGGTGTACGATTCCGTAGGCAAAGATACCTGGGAACGGTCGCTGGATTGCCTGCAACGTCGCGGTTTAATGGTCAGTTTTGGTAATTCATCAGGCGCGGTGACGGGGGTGAACTTAGGCATTCTCAATCAGAAAGGCTCGCTGTATGTGACACGCCCTTCCCTGCAAGGCTATATCACCACGCGGGATGAGTTAACCGAAGCCAGTAACGAACTGTTTTCATTGATTGCCAGCGGCGTGATTAAGGTCGATGTCGCAGAGCAGCAGAAATATCCGCTGAAGGATGCGCGGCGTGCGCATGAGATTCTGGAAAGCCGGGCGACGCAGGGTTCCAGCTTACTGATCCCATAAAGAAATTGGGCTTCCACCTGGGAAGCCCTTTCTTTTATAGTTCGGCTGTATGTAGGGTACAGCACGATGAATCTGTTAGAGGCGCAATAGTGACAGATTTGATAATCAATTCCTATTTTGTTCTAAGGATAAAACCTTAGGTTGTGATCATCCGCACAATCCCTTAGTAACGCCAGCGGTCATAACGCTGATATTTCGGCACTTTTGGTGCTTTAATCGCCTTTATTACCCACACTACTGCAATCGCCAATAGCAGCCACGGCAGCAACTTGATCATCAACGCCAGCATACCACCGAGGAACATAATGGCCGTCGCCACAACCAGCGCGGCGATAATGCCCAGCAACGAAACGCCGGTGACCATCAACATGACAAAAAAGCCAATCACAAAAAGTAGTTCCAGCATGATGTTCTCCCAAAAATGAAATCTCTTGCAGCCATTACAAGAATCATGCCAAAACCTAACATTATGATTTATAAAAAAATATGCCCCGCGACGGTGCGCAGGGCATAGTGAATTTGACTACTTTGTGGTGAAAAATTAACGCTTATCCGCCACCAGTTTGAGCGCATGTTCCAGCACGTTAATGTCAGCACCCGCTTTATGAGCATTTTCACTTAAATAACGACGCCACTGCCGCGCACCAGGAATACCCTGGAACAGACCCAGCATATGCCGGGTAATATGACCGAGATATGTCCCCTGGCTAAGCTCACGCTCAATGTATGGGTACATAGCGCGCACCACCGCCACCGGATCGGCATCGGTATCCGAGGAACCAAAGATCTCTCGATCTACCGCCGCCAGAATCCCCGGATTCTGGTACGCCTCACGCCCAACCATCACACCGTCCATATGTTGCAAATGCGCTTTAGCCTCTTCCAGCGACTTGATGCCACCGTTAATCGACATCGTCAGATGCGGAAAGTCACGCTTCAGTTGATAGACGCGCGGGTAATCGAGCGGCGGGATTTCACGGTTTTCTTTCGGACTTAACCCAGAAAGCCAGGCTTTACGCGCGTGGATGATAAACATCTCACATTCGCCTTTACCGGAAACGGTGTTGATAAAATCACAAAGAAATTCATAGCTGTCCTGGTCGTCAATACCAATACGCGTTTTCACCGTGACTGGAATCGACACTACATCGCGCATCGCTTTCACGCAGTCGGCTACCAGTTGTGCATTACCCATCAGGCACGCGCCAAACATCCCGTTCTGTACCCGGTCAGACGGGCAGCCGACATTCAGGTTGATTTCATCGTATCCACGCGCTTCCGCCAGCTTCGCACACTGCGCCAGCGCCGCTGGATCGCTACCGCCCAACTGCAACGCCACCGGATGCTCTTCTTCACTGTACGCCAGGTAATCACCTTTACCGTGAATAATTGCCCCCGTGGTCACCATTTCGGTATAGAGAAGCGTATTACGGGAAAGCAGACGCAGGAAATAACGGCAGTGTCTGTCCGTCCAGTCGAGCATAGGAGCAATGCTAAACCGAGAACTCCCGTAAGCGCCAGTTTTCTCAGGCATCGCGCTGGTTTGATTAGTTTTCTGTGTTTCAGGATTATCGTGCATTTTTGAACATTTCAGGCTATTTTTCTCGCGTTAGGTTCCCGCACAGGTTCCCACGATTTATGGGAACCCGAAATAACGAGGTCGTGTAATGGCGTACTATAACATAGAGAAACGACTAAAATCCGATGGCACACCACGCTATCGCTGTAATGTGATTATCAAAGAAAAAGGTGTTATCACTTACAGGGAAAGCAAAACATTCCCTAAACATGCCCATGCCAAAACATGGGGTACACAGAAAGTGATGGAATTAGATCTATATGGCATTCCATCATCAAATGCAGTTGACGGACTTACAGTCCGTGACTTACTACACAAATATTTAAATGACCCAAATGCCGGAGGTAAAGCAGGTCGTACTAAAAGATATGTGCTGGAACTGCTTATGGATAGTGACATCTCCGCGATCAAACTATCCGAACTGACAGAAAATGACGTAATTGAACATTGTAGGCTAAGAAACAACGCTGGTGCAGGTCCAGCAACAGTCAGCCACGATGTTAGTTATCTTGGCAGTGTTCTGGATGCGGCAAAACCTGTATACGGAATTAATTACACATCAAACCCGGCGAAAAGTGCTCGTCCATATCTACTTAAACTTGGTTTGATTGGTAAATCAAACCGTCGTAATCGTAGACCGGCATCTGATGAACTGGACATGCTCATTGAAGGTCTTCAACAACGATCTACACATAAATGCTCAAAAATTCCGTTCGTTGATATCCTCAAATTTTCTGTGTGGTCCTGTATGCGAATCGGAGAAGTATGCCGGTTACGATGGGAAGATCTCGACCAGGAACAAAAATCTATACTCGTAAGAGACAGGAAAGATCCACGCAAAAAGGAAGGCAACCACATGAAAGTAGCCTTGCTTGGGGAAGCCTGGGATATCGTCCAACGACAGCCCCAAAAATCGGAATTCATTTTTCCATATAACAGCACTTCTGTTACTGCGGGATTTCAGAGGGTAAGAAGCAAATTAGGTATTAAAGATCTGCGATACCATGATTTGCGTAGAGAAGGGGCAAGTCGCTTATTTGAGGCTGGTTTTAGTATTGAGGAAGTCGCCCAAGTTACAGGGCATCGTTCATTAAACGTGCTATGGCAGGTATATACCGAACTGTATCCGAAATCTTTACATAATCGTTTTGAAGAGCTCCAAAAGAGCAGAAATAAGACCTCTTGACACTGTTTATCCATACAGTTAAAAATAACACTGTATACAAACACAGTATAGAGGGACTTTTATGCGTATTGAAATCTGCATAGCCAAAGAAAAAATGACTAAAATGCCAACCGGTGCTGTGGATGCGTTAAAGGAAGAATTAACCCGACGCATCAGTAAACGTTATGACGATGTAGAGGTGATCGTAAAAGCCACCAGCAACGATGGCCTTTCTGTTACGCGCACCGCCGATAAAGATTCAGCTAAAACTTTTGTTCAGGAAACTCTGAAAGATACCTGGGAGTCTGCTGACGAGTGGTTTGTTCACTAATTAACACGTAAAATCGGTAACGGCTGGAAATCATTCAATACTCGCACTATCGAAAGTTAACCAGCCAGCCGCAGTATCCTATCATGACAAGTTACTGCGGCTTTTTACTTTTTATATTTAACGGATCAACATCCAGATCAGCAGACACGCCACCACCGGCACAGCAAAATCCATCAGGCTTGCCACATCCCATGCACGTGGATCAAAACCGCCCCACCACGGCATATTCATACGCTTGCCATGCCCGAACATTTCAATCCAGCGATATTCTGCCTGGGTGTGTTCACGCGCAATGAAGAACGTACAACCGGCTATCGCTCCGTAAGCCCAGTTCCCGGTAAAAAGACCAATCAGTAGCTGCGCAGCCACAGCACAAAGTGCATGAAGGAAAGGTGTTATATCCATTTTCATCCTACCCAATAAAACGGGGCGCTCGGCCCCCTTAATATTATTTGGACGCAAGCGCCGCCTCAATTGCAGATAATCTTTGTTTTAATTCTGCGTTTTCTTCTTCCAGTGCTGTTATTCTGTCGTCTGACTCTCTGGCTACCTGAACAAGCAAACCCGTTACGCCTGAGTAATCGACGGTATAGTATCTTTCTCCCTCTTCTCCATCAGACCCATTGTCCCCGCTCTTGTACTTTATTGTGCTACCAACTGATTCAGGGATTGCATTAAGTGCCTCTTGCGCAATAACGCCAGCATAAGGCATACCATTAGACTTGAGACGGTAAGTATACCCATTCATTAATCTGATGCGCTCAGTGGCATTATCAATAACCTGAATGTTTTCTTTAAGATCTCTGTCCGACACCTGGTCGAATGATGTTGCCTTGCATGGCCCGTTTATCTCAAGCTGATAGGTTTTATCTGGGTTCCTTTGTGCATAAAACAAAAAAAGCCCGCCATCATCCCTAATTTCATAAACAACTGGACGACTGGAATTTCCCCATAATAACGTCGACACACCAGAATACGCCGTACCTTGCGTGTTTAATGTCATGGTTGACCCATGATTAGCGTATTTGATTTGTAATGTGTCTGTATTATCAAACTTAATAAGCGCGTTACTTCCCCGCACACCATACGACATGAGACAGTTCCCCATTTTCAGATAACCTGAAGTACCAGGGAAGATCATTGTTCCGCCGTAAAGGTTGGTAAAATCCCAGCAAATATTTTCACCGTTATCGTTCAGGTTAAGGCGCGCCATTGCGTTCCCTGGACTGTCTATCCATTTTTTAAGGTATAGTTCGCAATACGCATCCTCAACACCTGCCGTCCTGTGAGTTGAGCGAAGTTTTCGCCCAAATATAGCTCCGCTAGTTGGCAATACCTGCTGATACCATGAAGCAGACCAGTCACCAACGGTTTCATCTTTGCTGTCTACATATGATTTTGTTGCGTAGCTTCCTTGATCGTTTTGTAGTTTACTAACATCGGATTTTAGCGTTTTGATGTCATCAGGAATTACTGTTTTTGTAACCATTGTCTTACTCCATTAAGCCCATGTCCTTACATGCTGATCTGTCGTAATGAAAGGCATTAAAGAAGATATGTTTTTACTGCCATCAACAATCCTCATGTTTACGAAAAAACCACCGCGATCAATGCCTGTACATCTTTCGTTTTCTGGCTCCTCGTAATCAATAATGCAGCCAATAACATCAACAAGAACCCCATTTTCTTCTTCAAGACTGAACAGGCCACTGTCATATACAATTGCGTTAAACTGTTCTCTGTTATCGAATCGTAATGTTATATCCCGCATTATACGTATTCCTTAAGCTGCGTATCTGACAATGCTCTGTTCCAGAAACGGAGGTTTTTTATATGACCATTAAGGTGTCGTAATCCTGTCGTCGTTTG
>NZ_PZKQ01000019.1:0-28627 GCF_003046645.1 Escherichia sp. MOD1-EC6475
AGCGAATCAGCAAGCTGATCCCTGTTACCGTTCGACTTGCATGTGTTAGGCCTGCCGCCAGCGTTCAATCTGAGCCATGATCAAACTCTTCAATTTAAAAGTTTGATGCTCAAAGAATTAAACTTCGTAATGAATTACGTGTTCACTCTTGAGACTTGGTATTCATTTATCGTCCGAGGACGTTAAGAATCCGTATCTTCGAGTGCCCACACAGATTGTCTGATAAATTGTTAAAGAGCAGTTGCGACGCGGCTTTCAGCTCGCTGTCGCGAGGTGGCGTATATTACGCTTTCCTCTTTCAGAGTCAAGCATTTATTTTTGCTTTTCTCTGTCGGAATTCTCAGGAGAACCCCGCTGACCCGGCGACGTGTTTGCCGTTGTTCCGTGTCAGTGGTGGCGCATTATAGGGAGTTATTCCGGCCTGACAAGCGAAAAATATAAAAAATTTATCGTTCGCTCATTTTTCAGGCAAAACATCTTAAATATAGTCTTTCCCGTCTAACTTATAGACAAAAACGAGCCCCGAAGAGCTCGTTTTATCATTACTGGACGGCGACAATCCGGTCTTCATTAACTTCCAGGCGAATAACTTTACCCGGAACCAATTCACCTGACAGTATCTGCTGTGCCAGCGGGTTTTCGATCTGCTGCTGGATAGCACGTTTCAGAGGACGTGCACCATAGACCGGATCGTAACCGTTCTCGCTCAGCAGTTTCAGCGCCTCGTCAGAAATGTGGATTTCATAACCACGTTCTTCCAGACGTTTGTACAGACGTTTCAACTGAATCTGCGCAATCGACGCAATGTGCTGTTCACCCAGCGGATGGAAGACCACCACTTCATCGATACGGTTAATGAATTCCGGACGGAAGTTATGGCTTACCACACCGAGCACCAGCTCTTTCATGTGCGCATAATCCAGTTCACCGAAGCGTTCCTGAATCAAATCGGAACCGAGGTTAGAGGTCATAATGACAACCGTATTACGGAAGTCGACCGTTCTCCCCTGCCCGTCAGTCAGACGCCCATCATCCAGTACCTGCAACAGAATGTTGAAGACATCCGGATGCGCTTTTTCCACTTCATCCAGCAGGATGACGGAATACGGGCGACGACGCACCGCTTCGGTCAGGTAGCCACCTTCTTCATAACCGACATATCCCGGAGGCGCACCAACCAGACGAGACACCGAGTGTTTCTCCATAAACTCGGACATATCGATACGGACCATCGCCTCGTCGCTATCAAACATAAAGTTCGCCAGCGCCTTACAAAGCTCAGTTTTCCCCACACCAGTTGGGCCGAGGAACAGGAATGAACCAATCGGGCGATTTGGATCCGCCAGCCCCGCACGGCTACGACGAATAGCGTTAGATACCGCATCAACCGCTTCGTTCTGACCAATAACGCGATGGTGCAGTTCTTGCTCCATACGCAGCAGTTTTTCGCGCTCGCTTTCCATCATGCGAGAAACCGGAATCCCAGTCCAACGCGCCAGCACTTCAGCAATTTCGGCGTCGGTCACTTTATTACGCAACAGACGCATAGTTTTGCCTTCGAGCTGCGTTGCGGCTTCCAGTTGCTTTTCCAGTTCCGGGATTTTGCCGTATTGCAGTTCAGACATCCGCGCCAGGTCACCCACACGGCGAGCCTGTTCAATAGCGATTTTCGCCTGTTCCAGTTCCGCTTTAATGGTCTGCGTACCAGAAAGCGATGCTTTCTCTGCTTTCCACTCTTCTTCTAACCCGGAATACTGACGTTCTTTGTCGCTCAGTTCTTCGTTGAGCATATCCAGGCGTTTTTTACTGGCTTCATCAGACTCTTTCATTAACGCCTGTTGTTCCAGTTTGAGCTGGATGATACGACGATCGAGTCGGTCGAGTTCTTCCGGTTTTGAGTCTATCTGCATACGAATGCTGGATGCCGCTTCATCGATCAGGTCGATGGCTTTATCCGGCAACTGACGATCAGCAATGTAGCGATGAGACAACGTCGCCGCAGCAACAATTGCCGGGTCAGTAATTTGTACATGGTGGTGCAGTTCGTAACGTTCTTTCAGGCCACGCAGAATAGCAATGGTGTCTTCTACCGTTGGCTCGGCGACAAATACTTTCTGGAAGCGACGTTCCAGCGCAGCATCTTTTTCGATGTACTGGCGATATTCGTCCAGCGTCGTGGCACCCACGCAGTGCAGTTCACCACGAGCCAACGCCGGTTTCAGCATGTTCCCGGCGTCCATTGCGCCATCGGCTTTACCCGCGCCGACCATAGTATGTAATTCGTCGATAAACAGGATGACGTTGCCTTCCTGTTTAGCGAGATCGTTCAGTACGCCTTTTAAACGTTCTTCAAACTCACCGCGATATTTTGCCCCGGCCACCAGCGCGCCCATATCCAGCGCCAGTACGCGGCGGCCTTTCAGCCCTTCAGGCACTTCGCCATTGATAATACGCTGCGCCAGACCTTCAACGATGGCAGTCTTACCAACGCCAGGTTCACCAATCAGCACCGGGTTATTTTTAGTACGACGTTGCAGTACCTGAATGGTACGGCGAATTTCTTCATCACGACCAATCACCGGATCGAGTTTGCCCTGTTCGGCACGTTCGGTAAGGTCGATGGTGTATTTTTTCAAAGCCTGACGTTGGTCTTCGGCTCCTTGATCGTTCACGCTTTCACCTCCACGCATTTGTTCAATCGCTTGAGTAATGTTGGCGGTGGTCGCCCCTGCTGCTTTCAGGATGTCGGCCAGCGTGCCGCGAGACTCAAGTGCCGCCAGAACGAACAGTTCTGACGAAATAAAATTATCACCACGTTTTTGCGCCAGCTTGTCGCAAAGATTAAGAACGCGCACCAGATCCTGTGAAGGCTGGACATCGCCACCCGTACCTTCAACCTGCGGTAAACGATTTAATGCCTGATTGATATCTGTGCGCAACTGGCCAGCATTAATGCCAGCGGATGTTAATAAAGGGCTAACCGAACCCCCTTCCTGATTCAGCAGGGCGCTCATTAAATGAAGTGGTTCGATGAATTGGTTGTCGTGCCCGAGTGCAAGTGATTGGGCATCGGCAAGAGCAAGCTGGAATTTATTAGTAAGACGATCCAGACGCATAACTCCTCCCATAACGGATCAAAGTTGCTACTGGAGATTAAATGAGGTCATCCCTCAATTATTCAAGGTTATTGACCAGATTAATGTGAAAAGAAAATCACGCGTACCGGATCGTCTTGATTCTTTAGGTTATATCAGCCAAATGAAACTTGCCATACGACCCGTGGTCTTGTCGCGACGATAAGAGAAGAAAGTCTCATTTTCTGTATATGTACAACGGTCGCCGCCGAAAATTTGCTCAACACCAACGCTCGCCAGACGCTGGCGGGCAAGCTGATAAATATCCGCCAGATACTTATCACCATGCTGAATAAAAGCTGCACTCGCTTTGGCGTCTACTGCCATAAATGCCTCGCGAACTTCCGCCCCCACTTCAAACGCACGTGGACCGATTGCTGGCCCTAACCAGGCGAGAATATTTTCTGGATTATCAGCAAAACAGGAAACCGTCTCTTCCAGCACCCCAGCGCACAGCCCACGCCAACCAGCATGGGCTGCAGCCACTTCCGTTCCCGCACGATTACAAAACAGCACGGGCAGGCAGTCGGCAGTCATCACTGCGCAAATTGTGCCGGGCGTGTTGCTATAAGAGGCATCCGCTCGTTTTGAAGCATAAGGTTCGCCAGTAAGCTTAAGCACATCTTTACCGTGCACCTGCTCAAGCCAAACCGGTTTTGAAGGCAAATTGCCTGCAGCAAAAAGCCGCTTGCGATTCTCCTCAACGTGATCCGGGTTATCGCCACAATGGGCGCCGAGGTTGAGCGAGTCGTAAGGCGGCAAGCTCACGCCGCCGATACGGGTAGAGCTACAAGCCGCAACACCTTTTGGCAGCGGCCACTGCGGGACAATCAGCTTACTCATAACCAGTCAACTTCATCCTTATGCTCTTCGAAATCGGCGCGCATCACCTCAATCAGCTCCACCATATCTTGTGGAATAGGCGCATGCCATTCCATTTCGATGCCGGAGATTGGGTGATAAAGACGCAGCATGGTTGCATGAAGCGCCTGGCGGTCAAACTTACGCAGCGTGGAGATAAATGCTTCCGAAGCCCCTTTTGGCGGACGCGGACGGCCACCATAAACCGGATCGCCCACCAGCGGATGAGTGATATGGGCCATATGCACGCGGATCTGGTGCGTACGTCCAGTTTCCAGACGCAACCGCAGACGCGTGTGCACACGGAAGTGTTCCATGATGCGATAGTGAGTCACCGCCGGTTTGCCCATCGGATGCACCGCCATGTGAGTACGTTTGGTCGGGTGGCGGCTGATTGGTTCATCTACTGTCCCGCCAGCGGTCATATGACCAATTGCCACCGCTTCATACTCACGAGTAATTTCACGCCTTTGCAAAGATTCGACTAAACGCGTCTGAGCCGGAACGGTTTTTGCGACAACCATCAGACCAGTGGTGTCTTTATCCAGACGATGGACAATGCCCGCACGTGGAACATCAGCAATGGGCGGATAGTAATGAAGCAACGCATTCAGTACCGTGCCATCCGGGTTACCCGCGCCAGGATGTACCACCAGGTCGCGCGGTTTATTAATGACGATGATATCTTCATCTTCATAGACGATATCCAGCGGGATATCCTGCGGTTCAAAACGCGCTTCTTCTTCAATCTCAGCGTTGATGGCAACCTGCTCGCCACCCAATACTTTTTCTTTCGGCTTATCACAAACTTTGCCGTTTACCAGCACGCGCTGGTCGAGGATCCATTCTTTTATTCGCGAACGTGAATAATCCGGGAACATTTCGGCCAAAGCCTGATCTAAGCGTTGACCGAGTTGGTTTTCGGACACCGTTGCAGTGAGCTGTACTCGTTGTGCCATATATACTGCTTCTTCGTTTATCGTTGGGGTTTTACGGCTTTGCCGTTTAATATAGTGTGCTATTGTAGCTGGTCTTAACCGGGAGCAGGAACAGAGAATCTCCCGTATTACATTTTGAGGAAAGTCAAAACGTCATGACGCGCATGAAATATCTGGTGGCAGCCGCCACACTAAGCCTGTTTTTGGCGGGTTGCTCGGGGTCAAAGGAAGAAGTACCTGATAATCCGCCAAATGAAATTTACGCGACTGCGCAACAAAAGCTGCAGGACGGTAACTGGAGACAGGCAATAACGCAACTGGAAGCGTTAGATAATCGCTATCCGTTTGGTCCGTATTCGCAGCAGGTGCAGCTGGATCTCATCTACGCCTACTATAAAAACGCCGATTTGCCGTTAGCGCAGGCTGCCATCGATCGTTTTATTCGCCTTAACCCGACCCATCCGAATATCGATTATGTCATGTACATGCGTGGCCTGACCAATATGGCGCTGGATGACAGTGCGCTGCAAGGGTTCTTTGGCGTTGACCGTAGCGATCGCGATCCTCAACATGCACGAGCTGCGTTTAGTGACTTTTCCAAATTGGTTCGCGGCTATCCGAACAGTCAGTACACCACCGATGCCACCAAACGTCTGGTATTCCTGAAAGATCGTCTGGCGAAATATGAATACTCCGTTGCTGAGTACTATACAGAACGTGGTGCATGGGTTGCCGTCGTTAACCGTGTAGAAGGCATGTTGCGCGATTACCCGGATACCAAGGCTACGCGTGATGCGCTGCCGCTGATGGAAAATGCATACCGTCAGATGCAGATGAATGCGCAAGCTGAAAAAGTAGCGAAAATCATCGCCGCAAATAGCAGCAATACATAACAGAATTCTGAGACGCAAAACGGCAGCCCTTAAGCTGCCGTTTTTTTATTCTATAACAACCGTGACTGAAGCTATTTAGTCGCGACCGATCTCATCAAATATGGCTCGGTTTGAGACATTCCTCAAGTAAAAAAACACCTCTTCCTGCGATTTCTCACAAAAAAGCTTCGTTGACAAAAAGTGACAAAATTATGAGATTTCCATCACATATTTTGACATCAGGAACGGTATGCTGAATTCACCAAGACGGGAAGACAAGAGGTAAAATTTATGACAATGAACATTACCAGCAAACAAATGGAAATTACTCCGGCCATCCGCCAACATGTCGCAGACCGTCTCGCCAAACTGGAAAAATGGCAAACACATCTGATTAATCCACATATCATTCTGTCCAAAGAGCCACAAGGGTTCGTTGCTGACGCCACAATCAATACACCTAACGGCGTTCTGGTTGCCAGTGGTAAACATGAAGATATGTACACCGCAATTAACGAATTGATCAACAAGCTGGAACGGCAGCTCAATAAACTGCAGCACAAAGGCGAAGCACGTCGTGCCGCAACATCGGTGAAAGACGCCAACTTCGTCGAAGAAGTTGAAGAAGAGTAGTCCTTTATATTGAGTGTATCGCCAACGCGCCTTCGGGCGCGTTTTTTGTTGACAGCGTGAAAACAGTACAGGTACTGTACTGAAGTCGCTTAAGGAAACAAACATGAAACACACGCCGTTCTTCTTCGCATTCTTTTTTACCTTCCCCTGAATGGGAGGCGTTTCGTCGTGTGAAACAGAATGCGAAGACGAACAATAAGGCCTCCCAAACCGGGGGGCCTTTTTTATTGATAACAAAAAAGGCAACACTATGACATCGGAAACCCCATTACTGGCGCTGCGCGAGAAAATCAGCGCGCTGGATGAAAAATTACTGGCGTTACTGGCAGAGCGGCGCGAACTGGCCGTCGAGGTGGGAAAAGCCAAACTGCTCTCGCATCGCCCGGTACGTGATATTGATCGTGAACGCGATTTACTGGAAAGATTAATTACGCTCGGTAAAGCGCACCATCTGGACGCCCATTACATTACTCGCCTGTTCCAGCTCATCATTGAAGATTCCGTATTAACTCAGCAGGCACTGCTCCAGCAGCATCTCAATAAAATTAATCCACATTCAGCTCGTATTGCTTTTCTCGGCCCTAAAGGTTCCTATTCACACCTTGCCGCACGTCAGTACGCCGCCCGCCATTTCGAACAATTTATTGAAAGCGGTTGCGCAAAATTTGCCGATATTTTTAATCAGGTGGAAACGGGTCAGGCCGACTATGCCGTTGTACCGATTGAAAATACCAGCTCAGGTGCCATAAACGACGTTTACGATCTACTGCAACATACCAGCTTATCGATTGTCGGCGAGATGACGCTGACCATCGACCACTGCCTGCTGGTTTCTGGTACTACAGATTTATCAACCATCACTACAGTCTACAGCCATCCACAGCCGTTCCAGCAATGCAGTAAATTCCTTAATCGTTACCCGCACTGGAAAATTGAATATACCGAAAGTACATCTGCGGCGATGGAAAAGGTTGCACAGGCAAAATCACCGCATATTGCTGCACTGGGGAGCGAGGCCGGCGGCACCTTGTACGGTTTACAGGTACTGGAGCGTATTGAGGCAAACCAGCGACAAAACTTCACCCGATTTGTGGTGCTGGCACGTAAAGCCATTAATGTGTCTGACCAGGTTCCGGCAAAAACCACGCTGTTAATAGCGACCGGACAACAAGCTGGTGCACTGGTTGAAGCATTGCTGGTACTGCGCAACCATAATCTGATTATGACCCGTCTGGAATCACGCCCGATTCACGGTAATCCGTGGGAAGAGATGTTTTATCTGGATATTCAGGCCAATCTTGAATCAGCGGAAATGCAAAAAGCATTGAAAGAATTAGGTGAAATCACCCGTTCGATGAAGGTATTGGGCTGTTACCCCAGTGAGAACGTAGTGCCTGTTGATCCGGCGTGATGAAATCGTGCCGGGTGATGTCTCCCCCGGCACAAGATGACTACTGGCGACTGTCGTTCGCCTGACGCAATAACACGCGGCTTTCACTCTGAAAACGTTGCGCATAATCGCCAAACCAGTTTTCCACCTTGCGGAAACTGTCGATAAACGCCTGCTTGTCCCCTTTCTCCAGCAGCTCAATTGCCTCGCCAAAACGCTTATAGTAACGCTTGATCAACGCCAGATTACGTTCCGACGACATAATAATATCAGCATATAGTTGCGGATCCTGAGCAAACAGTCGCCCGACCATCGCCAGCTCAAGGCGGTAAATGGGCGAAGAGAGCGCCAGAAGTTGCTCAAGCTGAACATTTTCTTCTGCCAGGTGCAGGCCATAAGCAAAAGTGGCAAAGTGGCGCAGTGCCTGAATAAACGCCATATTCTGATCGTGTTCGACGGCGCTAATCCGATGCAGCCTCGCACCCCAGACCTGAATTTGCTCCAGGAACCATTGATATGCTTCCGGCTGGCGTCCATCGCACCAGACCACCACCTGCTTCGCCAGACTGCCGCTGTCCGGGCCGAACATCGGGTGAAGCCCCAGCACCGGGCCATCATGCGCCGCCAGCATGGCCTGTAACGGTCCATTTTTCACCGATGCCAGATCGACCAGAATACAGTCTTGCGGTAAACGTGGTAATTTGGCGATGACCTGTTCGGTCACATGAATAGGCACACTGACAATCACCATTCCGGCATCGGCAACAATATCAGCCGCTCGTTCCCAGTCATGTTGCTCCAGAATCCGCACCTGATAACCCGAGAGGGTCAGCATCTTCTCGAACAAGCGCCCCATCTGACCGCCACCGCCGACGATAACCACCGGACGCAACGTAGGACAAAGCGTTTTAAACCCTTTGTCGTTCTCACTGGAGTAGGATTCACGCATAACCCGACGCAGGATATCTTCAATCAGATCCGGCGGCACGCCGAGGGCTTCCGCCTCAGCGCGCCGCGAGGCCAGCATCGATGCCTCGCGCTCCGGAACATAAATAGGCAGTCCAAAGCGACTTTTCACCTCGCCCACTTCAGCAACCAGTTCCAGACGCTTCGCTAATAAATTCAGCAGCTCTTTATCGACTTCATCAATTTGATCGCGTAACGCGGTCAACTCAGCAACCATAATAAACCTCTTAAGCCACGCGTGCCGTCAGCTGCCCGTTCAGATCCTGATGAATCTCACGCAGCAAGGCATCGGTCATTTCCCAGCTAATGCAGGCATCGGTTACGGATACACCGTATTTCATTTCGCTGCGCGGTTGCTCGGAAGACTGATTGCCCTCGTGGATGTTACTTTCGATCATCAGACCAATAATTGAACGATTGCCATCTTTAATCTGGGCAACCACGGACTCTGCCACCGCAGGCTGACGGCGATAATCTTTATTGGAATTACCGTGACTGCAATCTACCATCAGAGACGGACGCAGTCCCGCCTGTTCCATCTCTTTTTCACATTGCGCGACATCTGCAGGGCTGTAGTTCGGCGCTTTACCGCCACGTAGGATCACATGTCCGTCCGGATTCCCCTGAGTTTGTAGCAACGCAACCTGCCCTGCCTGGTTAATACCAACAAAACGGTGTGGCTGAGCGGCAGCGCGCATGGCGTTAATTGCCGTTGCCAGACTGCCGTCGGTGCCGTTTTTAAAACCAACCGGCATAGATAGCCCGGATGCCATTTCACGGTGCGTTTGCGATTCCGTGGTACGAGCACCAATTGCCGACCAGCTAAACAGATCGCCCAGGTATTGCGGACTGTTTGGATCTAACGCTTCTGTCGCCAGCGGCAGCCCCATGCTCACCAGTTCAAGCAGCAATTTACGCGCGATTTGCAGGCCGGCTTCTACGTCAAAAGAGCCATCCATATGAGGATCGTTAATTAACCCTTTCCAGCCGACAGTCGTACGGGGTTTTTCAAAATAGACGCGCATCACCAGATAGAGGCTATCGCTGACCTCTGCGGCAAGAGCTTTAAATCGACGAGCATATTCCAGAGCGGTTTCAGGGTCATGAATGGAGCAAGGCCCACAAACTACCAACAGACGAGGATCGCGCCCGGCGATAATATCTGAAATAGTTTTACGCGAATCAGCAATCTGGGCTTCTTGTTGCTGGCTTAATGGAAAAGCTGCCTTCAACTGTTCCGGGGTCATCAGAACCTGTTCGTCGGTAATGTGTACGTTATTCAGCGCGTCTTTTTGCATGATGGCGATCCTGTTTATGCTCGTTTGCGATAGTTGATCCTCAACGAGGATGACGTAACGATAACACAGCAAGTAAAGATTTCAATCCATATTTCGTAAATATTACTTTACACATGCAATTTTAATAAGCTATAGGCCTCCAAATTCGTATAAATAAATTTACACCCTCATTAAAAACAATCCGCTATGCTTTGAAAAAGGAGAGAAAATGATGAAAAAATTTATCGGTTCCTTGTTGGCTTTAGTGGTTTGTGGTTGCCAGATTGATCCTTATACTCACGCGCCAAACTTAACCAGCACCGACTGGTATGATGTTGGTATGGAAGATGCAATATCTGGTATTGCCATAAAAGATGGCGATACATTTAGCGATTCACAGGCTGATCGGAGGGTATACCTTAAAGGATATGCCGAAGGACAAAAGAAAACCTGCCAAATCGATTTTACTTATGCCAGAGGGCTTTCCGGTAAAAGTTTCCCTGCCAGCTGCAACAATGTTGAAAATGCCAACCAACTACATGAAGCATGGCAAAAAGGGGCAGAGGAAAATGCCAGCACGATGCGATTAAATTAACTGGAGCGTCATCAACAAATTAGTCATAAGATTTAACTCACTCAAACTTTAATTCTCATCGTGATGACGCCCGCATAAAAGAATGATATTTTAATGAGTATTCTGAAAAAATTATCGATGCATTTCGAGCGACGGTGGTGAGGATCCCTGAATGCGTTTTTCTCACCGGCTGTTTTTACTGCTAATTTCTCTCCTGCCGAGCGCACCATTACTTGCTCAGGAAACCACTGACGCTGCGAAAAATGTGCGCCAGATGGTTTCCGGTATTGTCAGCTACACTCGCTGGCCAGCGTTATCTGGCCCGCCAAAGCTATGTATTTTTTCATCTTCACGTTTTAGTACCACCCTGCAAGATAATGGCGCGACTTCTTTACCTTATCTGCCCGTCATCATTCACAGCAAACAAGAAGCACTGATTTCAGACTGCAATGGTTTTTATTTTGGCAACGAATCACCGACATTCCAGATGGAATTAATCAAACAATATCCGTCTAAGGCGTTATTATTAATTGCCGAACAAAATGCAGAGTGCATTATTGGCAGCGCCTTTTGTCTGATCATCAACAATAATGATGTCAGATTTGCCGTAAACCTGGATGCCTTATCGCGTAGTGGTGTGAAGGTCAACCCGGATGTCTTAATGCTCGCTCGGAAGAAAAAAGATGGATAACGATAATTCTCTTAATAAGCGACCAACGTTTAAAAGAGCATTACGCAACATCAGCATGACCAGCATCTTTATCACCATGACGCTGATCTGGCTGCTGCTTTCCGTGACGTCGGTACTGACACTGAAACAATATACGCAAAAAAATCTGGCGCTCACCGCAGCAACCATGACTTATAGTCTGGAAGCAGCGGTCGTTTTTGCCGATGGTTCGGCAGCGACAGAAACCCTGGCCGCGCTGGGGCAGCAAGGTCAATTTTCAACCGCTGAAGTACGTGATAATCAGCAAAATATCATTGCATCCTGGCACTACACAGCCAGAGAACCGGGAGATAGATTCAGTAATTTCATTAGCCACTGGCTCTTTCCCGCACCGGTAATTCAGCCCATTCGCCACAATGGAAAAATCATCGGCGAAGTCCAGTTAACCGCTCGCGACAGTTCAATCAGCCATTTCATCTGGTTTTCACTCGCTGTGCTTACCGGTTGTATTCTGCTGGCATCAGGCATTGCAATCACCCTCACCCGCCATTTGCATAACGGACTGGTGGAGGCGCTAAAAAACATTACTGATGTAGTTCATGATGTGCGATCTAACCGCAATTTTTCCCGACGAGTTTCGGAAGAGCGTATCGCAGAGTTTCACCGCTTTGCCCTCGACTTCAATAGTCTGCTGGATGAAATGGAAGAGTGGCAGCTTCGTTTACAGGCAAAAAATGCGCAACTCTTACGTACTGCCCTGCATGATCCGTTAACCGGCCTGGCTAACCGCGCAGCATTCCGCAACTGCATCAATACGTTAATGAGTGATTCTACCGTTCGGGAAACCTCAGCCTTACTTTTTCTTGATGGCGATAATTTTAAATATATCAATGACACATGGGGTCACGCGACGGGCGATCAGGTCTTGATCGAGATAGCAACACGGTTAATGGAATTTAGCGGGAAACGGCATCAAGCGTACCGTATAGGAGGCGATGAGTTCGCCATGATTCTGTATGGCGTACTGTCAGAATATGAAGTGCAGCGTATCTGTACAGCTCTCACACAAACCTTTCATCGCCCATTCGATCTCCATAACGGTCACCAGACAAGTATGACCTTAAGTATTGGATACGCTCTGACTCGCGAACACGCTTCTGTGGAAAAATTACAAGAGCTTGCCGATCGTAATATGTATCAAGCCAAACATCAGCGCGCCGAAAAGCTGGTGAAATAACAAGGAAATATCTACATGATAAAGCAACTGGTAGCACCTCTGGTTTTCTCCACTCTGATACTGGCTGGTTGCCAGACTCCACAAGGCAAATTCACCCCAGAGCAAGTCGCTGCTATGCAGTCTTATGGTTTTACTGAATCTGCAGGTGACTGGTCGCTTGGCTTATCCGACACTATTTTGTTTGCTAAAAATGACTACAAACTGCTTCCGGAAAGTCAGCAACAAATCCAGACCATGGCGGCAAAACTGACCTCTACCGGGCTAACACACGCCCGTATGGATGGTCACACCGATAACTATGGTGAAGATAGCTACAACGAAGCCTTATCACTGAAGCGAGCGAATGTCGTCGCCGATGCCTGGGCTGAGGGTGGGCAAATTCCGCGCAGTAATCTCACTACTCAGGGTTTAGGGAAAAAATATCCTATTGCAAGTAACAAGACAGCACAGGGTCGCGCTGAGAACCGTCGCGTCGCTGTGGTGATTAGTGCACCGTAAACGCAATTTCAATAGATAAAAAAAGGGCCAGCCAATTGGCCAGCCCTTCTTAACAGGATGTCGCTTAAGCGAAATCTTAGTTAAGACGCTCTTTGATACGAGCAGCCTTACCAGTACGCTCACGCAGGTAGTACAGTTTAGCTTTACGAACAGCACCACGACGTTTGACAGAAATGCTGTCAACTACCGGAGAGTGAGTCTGGAAGACACGCTCAACGCCTTCGCCGTTGGAAATTTTACGAACAGTGAATGCAGAGTGCAGACCGCGGTTACGAATAGCGATAACCACGCCCTCGAATGCCTGCAGACGTTTTTTGGAACCTTCAACAACCCATACTTTCACTTCCACGGTATCACCCGGACGGAAGGAAGGTACGTCCTGCTTCATCTGCTCTTGTTCAAGTTGCTTAATAATGTTGCTCATAATTTAATCTCTTATCCTGGGTAAACTGATATTTCGGGGGCTTACGCCATCCCATCATGTTTATGTTGCTGTTGTGCGTGTTCCGTTTTGAACTCCGCCAGCAACCTTGCTTGCTCTTCAGTCAGAGCCAGGTTTTCCAGAAGTTCAGGTCTTCTAAGCCAGGTACGACCCAGCGACTGTTTCAAACGCCAGCGACGTATCTCGGCATGGTTGCCCGACAGTAACACTGACGGAACTTCCATCCCTTCTAACACCTCAGGCCGCGTATAGTGCGGGCAATCCAGCAATCCTTCAGCAAAGGAATCTTCCGTTGCTGATGCTTCGTGACCCAGTACGCCCGGAATAAACCGGGAAACGGAGTCAATCAGCGTCATTGCTGGTAACTCACCACCGCTGAGAACGTAATCGCCGATTGACCATTCTTCGTCAATTTCGGTTTGGATCACGCGCTCATCTATACCTTCGTAGCGACCGCACACCAGAATCAATTTTTGATTCGTTGCCAGTTCGCTGACGCCCGCTTGATCAAGCTTGCGCCCCTGCGGTGACAGATAGATCACCTTAGCGCCTTCACCCGCCGCGCTTTTTGCTGCATGAATGGCGTCCCGTAAAGGTTGCACCATCATTAACATCCCCGGTCCGCCGCCGTAAGGACGATCGTCCACGGTACGGTGCCGGTCATGCGTGAAGTCACGTGGACTCCAGCTCTGGATGCTCAGCAGGCCATTTTTCACTGCCCGGCCAGTTACCCCGTAATCGGTAATTGCGCGGAACATTTCAGGAAACAGGCTAATTATGCCAATCCACATAGCGCCGTCTTTTACCGTTTATCCGGTGGTTTAAAAACCAGGATCCCAATCTACTTCGATTGAACGAGTAGTGAGATCGACTTTCTTGATAACCTGCCCATCGAGGAACGGTACGAGACGTTCCTTGATACCAAACGCATCTTTCAGGTTTGCCTTAATGACGAGAACGTCATTAGATCCGGTTTCCATCATGTCGACGACTTTACCGAGATCGTAGCCTTCAGTGGTCACTACCTGGCAGCCCATCAGGTCTTTCCAGTAGTAGTCACCCTCTTCAAGCTGGGGCAGCTGCGATGAATCCACGACAATTTCACAATTCGTCAGCAGGTTCGCCGCATCACGATCGTCAACACCTTTCAGCTTGATGATCATGTCCTGATTGTGGTGCTTCCAGCTTTCCAGCTGGACTTGCTGCCACTGACCCGCTTTCTGGATAAACCAGGGCTGATAGTCAAAAATGCTTTCGGCGTCTTCGGTGGAAGAAAACACTCTGAGCCACCCACGAATACCGTAAGACGAACCCATTTTTCCCAAAACGATGGGATCAACAGGTGCTTGCGCGGTGAGTTGTTTGCTCATCATGACCACCGTGACAGATTAAGCTGCTTTGTTTACTTCTTTGATCAGCGCAGCAACGCGATCAGAAATAGTTGCGCCCTGGCCAACCCAGTGAGCGATGCGATCCAGATCCAGGCGAGTGCCTTCTTCTTTTTCGCTAGCGATTGGGTTGAAGAAACCAACGCGCTCGATGAAGCGACCGTTGCGTGCATTACGGCTGTCAGCGACAACAACCTGGTAGAACGGACGCTTTTTAGCGCCGTGACGTGCTAAACGAATAGTTACCATAACATCCTCTTGTGTGAATAAAACAACCGGACCCCATCGAGGAACGGAGTCCGGTGTCATATTAAAAGCCCGAAAATTTTACTGATTTCTGGAGAAAATGCAATCAGCAGTTAATAACTCTGTCGCATAAGGTCATTTAGCGACCAGGAAATCCCGGCGGCATCATCCCTTTCATGCTTCTCATCATCTTCGCCATTCCGCCCTTCTTCATTTTCTTCATCATGCGCTGCATGTCGTCGAACTGCTTCAGAAGACGGTTAACGTCCTGTACCTGCATACCGCAACCGGCAGCGATACGGCGTTTACGCGAACCTTTGATGATTTCTGGCTTAGCGCGCTCTTTCATCGTCATCGAGTTGATGATGGCTTCCATACGCACCAGCACTTTATCGTCCATTTGCGATTTCACGTTATCCGGGATCTGCCCCATACCCGGCAGTTTGCCCATCAGGCTGGCCATGCCGCCCATATTTTTCATCTGGCGCAGCTGCTCAAGGAAATCGTTAAGATCGAAGCCGTCGCCTTTTTTCAGCTTGCTGGCTAACTTCTCTGCCTGCGCGCGGTCAACTTTACTTTCGATATCTTCGATCAACGACAGAACATCGCCCATGCCGAGAATACGCGACGCGATGCGGTCCGGGTGGAACGGCTCCAGCGCCTCTGTTTTCTCGCCAACACCGAGGAACTTGATAGGCTTGCCGGTAATATGGCGAATAGAAAGCGCCGCACCGCCACGCGCATCACCGTCCACTTTGGTCAACACTACGCCGGTAAGCGGTAACGCTTCATTGAATGCTTTCGCCGTATTGGCGGCATCCTGACCGGTCATGGCGTCAACCACAAACAGGGTTTCAACCGGGTTAATCGACGCGTGGACTTGTTTGATCTCGTCCATCATCGCTTCGTCAACGTGCAGACGACCGGCGGTATCCACCAGCAGCACGTCGTAGAATTTCAGCTTAGCTTCTTTCAGCGCCGCGTTAACGATATCAACCGGCTTCTGACCAACATCTGAAGGGAAGAAATCGACGCCTACCTGTTCAGCCAGCGTCTCAAGCTGTTTGATTGCCGCCGGGCGATAAACGTCGGCAGAAACCACCAGCACTTTCTTCTTGTGCTTCTCGCGCAGGAACTTACCGAGTTTACCCACGCTGGTTGTTTTACCGGCACCTTGCAGGCCCGCCATCAGCACCACCGCAGGCGGTTGCGCAGCCAGGTTCAGGGTCTGGTTCTCTTCGCCCATCGCCGCAACCAACTCGTTACGGACGATTTTGACGAACTCCTGCCCCGGCGTCAGGCTTTTATTAACTTCATGACCAACCGCTTTCTCTTTTACGCGATTGATAAACTCACGCACTACCGGCAGAGCGACGTCCGCCTCCAGCAGCGCCATGCGCACTTCGCGCAGCGTATCTTTAACGTTGTCTTCAGTAAGGCGTCCACGGCCACTGATATTGCGCAGCGTGCGCGACAAACGATCGGTTAAATTATCAAACATTGTCTCTCGCCTGGGGTGGAAACGGTTGGCCGCAATCGCGACACATCATCTGTATTTTGCCGCAGTATAACATGAAGGCGTCTTTGTTGTTATGCAACGGTTGGAGCAGCGTTCACCTGACGCTATACTGCTTTTCTTTCTCATTGCTCAAACTGTCGACATCACTATGCCCGTTTTTGCTCTGCTCGCGCTCGTCGCCTACTCCGTCAGTCTCGCGCTGATTGTTCCCGGTCTGCTGCAAAAAAACGGCGGCTGGCGGCGAATGGCTATTATTTCTGCGGTCATCGCGCTGGTCTGCCACGCTATCGCTCTTGAAGCCCGCATTTTGCCAGGCGGCGATAGCGGACAAAACCTTAGCCTGTTGAATGTCGGTTCGCTGGTCAGCCTGATGATCTGTACGGTAATGACCATCGTGGCCTCACGCAACCGTGGTTGGCTGCTGTTGCCGATTGTTTATGCCTTTGCGCTCATCAATCTGGCGCTGGCAACCTTCATGCCCAATGAATACATCACTCATCTGGAAGCGACGCCAGGAATGCTGGTACACATTGGCTTATCGCTCTTTTCCTATGCCACGCTGATTATTGCAGCCCTGTACGCGTTGCAACTGGCATGGATTGATTACCAACTGAAGAACAAGAAGCTGGCGTTTAATCAGGAAATGCCTCCGCTGATGAGTATTGAGCGTAAAATGTTCCACATCACGCAAATTGGCGTGGTGCTGTTAACGCTCACTCTTTGTACCGGCCTGTTCTACATGCACAACTTATTTAGCATGGAAAATATCGACAAGGCTGTGCTCTCTATCGTGGCGTGGTTTGTCTATATTGTGCTGCTGTGGGGGCATTATCATGAAGGATGGCGTGGACGCCGCGTCGTCTGGTTTAACGTCGCGGGTGCGGTCATTCTGACACTGGCCTACTTCGGCAGCCGAATTGTCCAGCAGTTAATCAGCTAAACCAGAAAAGGAGTTTCCCCTGGAACACATATCTACTACCACGTTGATCATAATTCTGATCATCATGGTGGTCATTTCAGCCTATTTTTCCGGCTCCGAAACCGGAATGATGACCCTAAACCGCTATCGTCTGCGACATATGGCGAAACAGGGTAATCGCTCGGCCAAACGCGTCGAAAAATTGCTGCGTAAGCCAGACCGCCTGATAAGCCTGGTGTTAATCGGCAATAACCTGGTCAATATTCTTGCCTCTGCGCTCGGCACTATTGTTGGGATGCGTTTGTACGGCGATGCGGGCGTGGCAATTGCGACTGGTGTGCTGACTTTTGTCGTACTGGTTTTTGCTGAGGTATTGCCGAAAACCATTGCCGCGCTGTACCCGGAAAAAGTCGCTTATCCGAGTAGTTTTCTGCTGGCTCCGCTGCAAATTTTGATGATGCCGCTGGTCTGGTTGCTGAATGCTATCACCCGTATGCTGATGCGCATGATGGGTATCAAAACCGATATCGTGGTTAGCGGCTCTTTGAGCAAAGAAGAGTTGCGCACTATCGTGCACGAATCGCGCTCACAAATTTCCCGTCGCAATCAGGATATGCTGCTGTCGGTGCTCGATCTGGAAAAAATGACCGTTGATGACATCATGGTGCCGCGCAGTGAAATTATCGGTATTGATATCAACGATGACTGGAAATCTATTCTGCGCCAACTCTCCCACTCACCTCACGGGCGCATCGTGCTTTACCGTGATTCGCTGGACGACGCCATCAGTATGCTGCGAGTACGTGAAGCCTGGCGGTTGATGTCGGAGAAAAAAGAGTTCACCAAAGAAACCATGCTGCGCGCCGCGGACGAGATCTATTTTGTGCCCGAAGGTACGCCGCTCAGCACGCAGTTGGTAAAGTTTCAGCGCAACAAAAAGAAAGTCGGCCTGGTCGTCAACGAGTATGGAGACATTCAGGGGCTGGTGACGGTTGAAGATATTCTGGAAGAGATTGTCGGCGATTTCACTACGTCGATGTCGCCAACACTTGCCGAAGAAGTCACGCCGCAAAACGACGGTTCGGTGATTATTGATGGCACTGCCAACGTGCGGGAAATCAACAAAGCCTTTAACTGGCATCTACCGGAAGATGATGCCCGCACGGTTAATGGCGTCATTCTTGAGGCACTGGAAGAGATCCCTGTCGCAGGCACCCGCGTGCGTATTGGCGAGTACGATATAGATATTCTCGACGTACAGGACAATATGATTAAGCAGGTAAAAGTTTTTCCTGTGAAACCGCTGCGCGAGAGTGTGGCGGAGTAACTAAAACGGCCCGGCATTCGCATGCAGGGCCGTGAATTATTACGAAAACAGAAATTAAGCTTTTGCCTTCGCTACAGTAACCATCGCCGCACGAATCGTACGACCATTCAGCGTATAACCCTTCTGCATAATGCCCAGTACGTTACCTGGCGCAACGTCATCAGATTCCACCATTGCGATAGCCTGATGCACATTCGGGTCCAGCGGCACGTTAGTTTCGGCGATCACTTCAACACCAAACTTACGCACAACATCCAGCATCGACTTCAGCGTCAGCTCAATGCCTTCAACCATCGCAGACATATCCGGGTTAGCTTTATCAGCCACTTCCAGCGCACGATCCAGGCTATCAATCACCGGCAGCAATTCGTTGATGAATTTCTCCAGCGCGAATTTGTGGGCTTTTTCGATATCCAGTTCAGTACGACGACGCAGGTTTTCCATTTCGGCTTTTACGCGCAAAATACCGTCACGTTCACGGGTCTGAGCTTCAGCCAGCTGAGCTTCGAGATTCGCAATTTTTTCATCGCGCGGATCCACCTGCTCAGCAGAAGCTTCTGGCTCAACTGCCTCAATCTCTTCGTGCTGATCCATGATAATTTCTTCCTGGGCTTGCCCCTCAGGCGTTTTCTGTTCTTTACTACTCATGAATTTCTCCGCGTTTTTTTCGCATTCATCTCGCTAACTTCGCTTATTATGGGGATCAGTTTCAGGGTTTCAAGGGAAGCACTCACATTGTCATCAATCTTCGCAACAAGGACCTCGGAAAAATGAATAATCATTTCAAGTGTATTGGCATTGTGGGACACCCACGGCACCCTACTGCACTGACAACACATGAAATGCTCTACCGCTGGCTGTGCACAAAAGGTTACGAGGTCATCGTTGAGCAACAAATCGCTCACGAACTGCAACTGAAGAATGTGAAAACTGGCACGCTCGCGGAGATTGGGCAACTGGCTGATCTCGCGGTAGTCGTTGGTGGCGACGGTAATATGCTGGGCGCGGCGCGCACGCTCGCCCGCTACGATATTAAAGTTATTGGAATCAACCGTGGCAACCTGGGTTTCCTGACTGACCTTGACCCCGATAACGCCCAGCAACAATTAGCCGATGTGCTGGAAGGTCACTACATCAGCGAGAAACGTTTTTTGCTGGAAGCGCAAGTCTGTCAGCAAGACTGCCAAAAGCGCATCAGCACCGCGATTAACGAAGTGGTACTTCATCCTGGCAAAGTGGCGCATATGATTGAGTTCGAAGTGTATATCGACGAGATCTTTGCGTTTTCTCAGCGATCTGATGGACTAATTATTTCGACGCCAACAGGCTCCACCGCCTATTCCCTCTCTGCAGGCGGTCCTATTCTGACCCCCTCTCTGGATGCAATTACCCTAGTGCCCATGTTCCCGCATACGTTGTCAGCACGACCACTGGTCATAAACAGCAGCAGCACGATCCGTCTGCGTTTTTCGCATCGCCGTAACGACCTGGAAATCAGTTGCGACAGCCAGATAGCACTGCCGATTCAGGAAGGTGAAGATGTCCTGATTCGTCGCTGTGATTACCATCTGAATCTGATTCATCCGAAAGATTACAGTTATTTCAATACATTAAGCACCAAGCTCGGCTGGTCAAAAAAATTATTCTAATTTTACGCCAGCCTCTTTACTGTATATAAAACCAGTTTATACTGTACACAATAACAGTAATGGTTTTTCATACAGGAAAACAACTATGTTGGCACAACTGACCATCAGCAACTTTGCTATCGTTCGTGAGCTTGAGATTGATTTTCATAGCGGCATGACCGTAATAACTGGCGAAACCGGTGCGGGTAAATCTATTGCAATAGATGCCCTCGGTCTTTGTCTCGGTGGTCGCGCTGAAGCCGACATGGTGCGTACCGGCGCTGCTCGCGCTGACCTGTGCGCCCGTTTTTCTCTGAAAGATACGCCAGCGGCTCTGCACTGGCTGGAAGAAAACCAGCTTGAAGACGGGCATGAATGTTTGCTTCGTCGCGTAATCAGCAACGATGGTCGCTCACGAGGTTTTATCAACGGTACAGCTGTTCCTCTGTCACAACTGCGCGAACTGGGTCAGTTGCTCATTCAGATCCATGGTCAGCACGCTCATCAATTACTCACCAAACCTGAGCACCAAAAATTCCTGCTTGATGGCTATGCCAATGAAACCTCTCTACTTCAGGAAATGACCGCACGTTATCAGTTGTGGCATCAAAGCTGCCGTGACCTCGCGCATCATCAACAGTTAAGTCAGGAACGCGCCGCCCGTGCGGAACTGCTGCAATACCAATTAAAAGAACTTAACGAATTTAATCCGCAGCCCGGAGAGTTTGAGCAAATCGACGAAGAGTACAAACGTCTGGCGAACAGCGGTCAATTGCTGACCACCAGCCAGAATGCATTGGCATTAATGGCCGACGGTGAAGACGCAAACCTGCAAAGTCAGCTTTACACGGCTAAACAACTGGTGAGCGAATTGATTGGCATGGACAGCAAACTGTCCGGCGTACTTGATATGCTGGAAGAAGCTACCATCCAGATTGCTGAAGCCAGCGACGAACTGCGCCACTACTGCGATCGTCTGGATCTCGATCCCAACCGACTGTTTGAACTTGAACAGCGCATCTCAAAACAGATTTCGCTGGCACGTAAACATCACGTCAGCCCTGAGGCATTACCACAGTATTACCAGTCGCTACTGGAAGAACAGCAGCAACTGGACGATCAGGCCGACTCACAAGAAACGCTCGCGCTGGCGGTAACGAAACATCATCAGCAGGCACTGGAAACCGCGCGCGCATTACACCAACAACGCCAGCAATATGCAGAAGAACTTGCACAGCTGATCACCGACAGTATGCATGCGCTCTCAATGCCGCATGGGCAGTTTACGATCGATGTTAAATTTGACGAGCATCACCTGGGCGCTGACGGTGCCGATCGTATTGAGTTTCGGGTAACCACCAACCCAGGTCAGCCAATGCAGCCTATTGCCAAAGTCGCATCCGGTGGTGAATTGTCCCGCATCGCATTGGCAATTCAGGTCATCACGGCGCGTAAAATGGAAACCCCGGCACTGATTTTTGATGAAGTGGATGTAGGGATTAGCGGTCCAACAGCGGCAGTTGTCGGCAAACTGCTGCGTCAACTCGGCGAATCAACTCAGGTGATGTGTGTTACCCACCTGCCACAAGTCGCGGGATGTGGTCATCAACACTATTTTGTCAGCAAAGAAACCGATGGTGCGATGACAGAAACGCATATGCAATCCCTGAATAAAAAAGCGCGGTTACAAGAGCTGGCGCGCCTGCTTGGTGGCAGTGAAGTCACACGTAACACACTGGCGAATGCGAAAGAACTGCTTGCGGCGTAAACTTTTTTCCAGCTTCACGGTCAGAGTAAATAGCAAAACGCAGTAAGACCGGAAAGCAAAAGGTTTTAAAGTGATGAAAGGTCTATTATCATCGGCATATTACAGATGAGCCACGTACTGCTCGGGCCCGAAAAGGAATCAAATCACTATGCGCTGTAAAACGCTGACTGCTGCAGCAGCAGTACTATTGATGTTGACCGCAGGCTGTTCCACTCTGGAGCGAGTGGTTTACCGTCCTGACATCAACCAGGGGAACTATCTGACCGCTAACGACGTATCCAAAATACGTGTTGGCATGACGCAACAACAAGTTGCGTACGCATTGGGTACACCGCTGATGTCCGATCCATTTGGTACGAATACCTGGTTCTATGTCTTCCGCCAGCAACCAGGTCATGAAGGTGTAACGCAGCAAACGCTGACGCTGACCTTTAACAGTAGCGGTGTGTTGACCAACATTGATAATAAACCTGCGCTGAGTGGTAACTAATAATAAAGTTGCTCTCAAAGACGTTAAAAAAGGTGCTCAATGAGCACCTTTTTCCTGTCTGTTATTTATTTGCTGATTTTTCTGCTCGTTGCCTGCGCAGCTCTTTCGGATCGGCAATGAGAGGGCGATAAATCTCCAACCGATCGCCATCATGCACACTATCGCTCAGTTTTGCCGGACGGCTATAAATGCCGACTTTATTTTTAGCTAAATCGATATCGGTACGCAATTCCAGCAAACCACTGGCGCGAATAGCTTCTTCAACCGTCGCTCCCTCCTGCAGCGTCACGCGCTGCAGGTACTGCTTCTCAGGTAGCGCATAAGCCACCTCAACGGCAATTTTACCTGGCACTGTAAACCTCTTTCGCACGAACCGTAAAAGCCTGGACCATATTAGCCGCCAGCTCTTTAAACACGCGACCAAAGGCGAGTTCAATCAACTTATTGGTAAACTCAAAGTCGAGATGAAACTCGATACGACACGCCTCCTGGCTCAGCGGCGTAAACTTCCATCCACCGATCAATTTCTTGAACGGCCCATCCACCAGATTCATAAGAATACTTTGGTTACTGGTCAACTGGTTGCGGGTAGTAAACGTTTTGCTGATCCCAGCCTTAGAGACATCTACCGCCGCAGTCATCTGCCCAGGAGTGGACTCCAGAATCCGACTTCCGGTACAACCCGGCAAAAACTGAGGATAAGACTGAACGTCATTCACTAACTGATACATTTGCTCCGCGCTGTAGGGTACCAGTGCGGTCCGGCTAATCTGAGGCATAACAATTTCCATCAACAAAAATCCAACAAATAATATCATTTATCCTGCTGTAAAAAAAACGCTATCCCGGCGCTGGGTAACATCGGGTTCATGCTAAGATAGAGCCTTGTCCCCCGCAGGATTGTTATGGGGTGTTTTCGATTTCAGATTACCGATGATTCACGACGCTTATGACGAAGAAAAAAGCACATAAACCTGGTTCAGCGACCATCGCGCTTAACAAGCGCGCCCGTCACGAATACTTTATCGAAGAAGAGTTCGAAGCGGGACTTGCCCTGCAAGGCTGGGAGGTTAAATCCCTGCGCGCAGGAAAAGCCAATATCAGCGACAGCTATGTCCTTCTGCGCGACGGAGAAGCGTTCCTGTTTGGCGCAAATATCACGCCGATGGCCGTGGCTTCCACACATGTGGTGTGCGATCCTACTCGTACCCGCAAGTTACTTCTCAACCAGCGCGAACTGGACTCATTATATGGTCGCGTCAATCGTGAAGGCTATACCGTAGTGGCGCTCTCTCTGTACTGGAAAAATGCCTGGTGCAAAGTGAAAATCGGCGTCGCGAAAGGTAAGAAACAGCACGATAAACGTTCCGACATCAAAGAACGTGAATGGCAGGTTGATAAAGCGCGTATCATGAAAAACGCTCACCGCTAAACCTGCATCACATGTTCTGACCAGATCCTCACCGCGCCTCCCCTCTCCGGTGGCGCGAATGCACATCTTATCGGCTATCATATTTGATACAGATGTCGTCATCCCTTTGCTTAATCGAATAAAAATCATGCCAGGCGGCGCTAAATCCTGAACGATAACGCCATTGGGACTGGTCATGACGCTCACAAATCTGGTATACTCGCTGTTACACATTGGGGCTGATTCTGGATTCGACGGGATTTGCGAAACCCAAGGTGCATGCCGAGGGGCGGTTGGCCTCGTAAAAAGCCGCAAAAAATAGTCGCAAACGACGAAAACTACGCTTTAGCAGCTTAATAACCTGCTTAGAGCCCTCTCTCCCTAGCCTCCGCTCTTAGGACGGGGATCAAGAGAGGTCAAACCCAAAAGAGATCGCGTGGAAGCCCTGCCTGGGGTTGAAGCGTTAAAACTTAATCAGGCTAGTTTGTTAGTGGCGTGTCCGTCCGCAGCTGGCAAGCGAATGTAAAGACTGACTAAGCATGTAGTGCCGAGGATGTAGGAATTTCGGACGCGGGTTCAACTCCCGCCAGCTCCACCAAATATTGATGTACTGAAGTTCAGTAAAGTCTACTAAGCCCGCACAGCACAAGCTCTGCGGGCTTTTTTACGTCTATTGTAGTCTAGTGAGAATTGCTGAGAACTACGAGTTATGGCACCCTGAATGGGACCCACGAAGATGGGTCCTAAAATCGAGGGTCCCAAACATGGCCAAAATCGCTAAGAAGCTCACTGACACTGAAATCAAAAGCACCAAACCTGCCGAAAAAGAGGTTAACCTTTTTGACGGCGATGGTTTGCTGTTGCGAATCGCTCCCCTGGCGAAGGGAGGGAAGAAAAATTGGTATTTCAGATATGCAGTGCCTGTGACCAAAAAGCGAACTAAGGTGAGCTTAGGAACCTATCCTCACCTTACACTTGCGAAGGCACGAGCTTTACGTGATGAATACTTGTCGTTGCTTACAAATGGTATAGACCCCCAAGTTCATAACAACCAAAAAGCCAATGCACTGAAAGATGCCACGGAACATACATTTCAAGCAGTAGCCAAGAAGTGGCTTGATGAGAAAGTCAAAACGTCAGGCATCTCCCAAGATCATGCTAACGACATCTGGCGAAGCCTAGAGAGAAATATCTTTTCCACATTGGGTGATACCCCAATTAAGGAGATTCGCCCTAAAATGCTTAAACAGCATTTAGAACCCATAGAAAAACGAGGTGTCCTTGAAACACTTCGCCGCATCATATCCCGCCTGAATGAAATTTTCCGCTATGCAGCAACAGAAGAACTCATAGAATTCAACCCGGCAGACAACCTGGGGCAACGGTTCAGCAAGCCAAAAAAACAGAATATGCCAGCATTACCCCCTTCCGAACTCCCTCGCTTCTTGGTTGCTCTAAACAATGCTTCTATCCGTTTGGAAACAAGGCTACTGATTGAGTGGCAACTTCTCACATGGGTTCGCCCAGGTGAAGCTGTTCGCACAAGATGGTCAGATATTGATATTGAAACTGGCATGTGGAACATCCCGGCGGAGTTTATGAAAATGAAGAAGCCTCACAAAGTTCCACTGAGCAAAGAAGCTTTGCGAGTTTTGGATTTAATGAAAGTCATCAGCGGGCATAGAGAGTGGGTGTTCCCCAGTATCAAAGCTCCACTCAATCACATGCATGAACAAACAGCTAATGCGGCCATAATCCGTATGGGTTTCGGAGGTGAGCTTGTAGCTCACGGTATGCGATCCATTGCTAGAACGGCTGCTGAGGAGTCTGGCAAGTTTAGGACTGATGTCTTAGAAGCCGCCCTTGCCCACTCGAAGAAAGATGAAATAATTGCAGCCTACAATCGTGCAGAGTATCTCACTGAACGGGTGGTTCTCATGCAATGGTGGAGTGACTATGTTTCGTCTCAAAAATGCAAAGTTATTGCCGCATAACTCTCCCATGATGGATTAACTATCTTGATTTAGTTAAAGAATTAATAATCACACCATTAACCTATGTGGACTAAGCATAGCCATTTACAAATGGGGACATTGAGTCCACATAACGAAAGCTGTCGGTCATATCAGCTAAATAATTCACATCTCTTCTCGATTATCATACACCTCGAAGATCTACCAAATTTGCTCTAATCAATGATAAAACAGTTGAATTCGGTTAAAATTTGATCAATTTTATCCACTACATTGTATTGAATCATCCATGAGGTTTCGTGCATGGCTAGCGAAAATGAAAAAAATCATAGAGTTAGGGTCGCGCAGTACTTGAGGATGTCTACCGACCATCAGCAATATTCTTTACATAATCAGTCCGAATATATCAAAGATTATGCTGAAAAGAACAATATGGAAATCGCTTATACCTACGATGATGCAGGTAAGAGCGGAGTCAGTATCGTAGGCAGGCATTCTTTGCAGCAGTTACTTAGCGATGTAGAACAAAAGAAAATAGATATACAGGCTGTATTATTTTATGATGTGAGCCGTTTTGGTCGTTTTCAAAATAGTGATGAAGCAGCATATTATTCCTTTCTATTTGAGAGAAATGGTGTAGATCTTATATATTGTTCCGAACCTATACCCACTAAAGATTTCCCTTTAGAGTCCTCTGTTATACTGAATATAAAAAGATCTAGTGCTGCATATCACAGCAGGAATCTATCTGAAAAGGTATTTATAGGGCAAGTAAATTTAATAAAGCTTGGTTATCATCAAGGCGGTATGGCTGGTTATGGGCTGAGACGTCTTTTAGTAGACGAAAATGGCATAGCTAAAGAAATATTGAGTTTCCGCAAAAGAAAGAGTATTCAAACAGATAGGGTAATATTAATTCCGGGACCAAAAAATGAAATAAAAATTGTAAATAGAATATATGATCTCTTTATAGATAATAACGTCCCAGAATTCATTATTGCTGAGAGATTAAATGAACAGAACATACCTGCAGAAAATGGAACATTATGGACTCGTGCAAAAATACATCAAATTTTGACAAATGAAAAATATATTGGAAACAACATATATAACAAAACCTCATCTAAATTAAAAAGTAGGCTTGTAAAAAACCCCAAACATGAATGGGTTAGATGTGACAAGGCATATAAACCTATTATTTCAAAGAAAAAATACAATAAAGCTCAAGAAATAATTCAGCTCCGATCCATTCATTTGACTAATGAAGATCTATTAGAAAAACTAAAACAAAAATTAGAATCTAATGGAAAACTATCAGGCTTTATCATTGATGAAGATGATACAGGCCCTTCATCTTCTGTTTATAGAACCCGATTTGGTGGTCTTTTAAGAGCATATACTTTGATTGGTTATAAGCCAGAACATGATTACAGCTATCTCAAAATAAATGAAGCACTAAGATCATTTTACTCAGAGATAATTGAGGATTTTAAGGGTGAAATTTTAAAAAGTAACTGTCATATAGACGAGTATAAATATGCCCCAATGCTTTACATCAATGATGAGTTTTTAATTTCCGTCCTTGTTACTAAATGCATACATATGAAATCAGGTAAACTTAGATGGAAAGTCCGGTTTGATAACTCACAGAAAGCAGACATAACAATTGTTATACGAATGAATTCACAAAATATTTCACCTCTTGATTTTTATATCATACCAAAGATTGAAAACGAATATAATAAAATGTGCATGACGGAAACAAACAACATTCGATTAGATCTCTATAGATTTGATAATCTTGATAAACTTCTACAAATTATTACTCGCATGAAAGTGAGGGAACTATATGCTGCCTGAAAAAAATGAATTCCCAATAATTCAAATTGAGATTGCAAAAATAAAATTTCTTAACCCACGAACAAGAAATAAGGTAGTGCATGAAGAAATAAAGGAAAGCATAAAAAAAAGAGGATTAAGCAAGCCTATAAGCGTAAGAGCTATTGATGAAGGCGATTTCAAATATGCTTTAATTTGTGGTCAAGGGAGAATAGAGGCTCTCGTTGCATTAGGTGAAACTATTATTCCAGCAATTATAAGAGATGTATCAGAAGAAGATGCTTACGTTATGAGTTTAGTTGAAAACATTGCAAGGAGAAGACCACGTTCTAATGAGTTATTACAGGTGATTAAAGACATGAAAATCAGAGGACTTTCAGACTCCGAAATAAGTGAGATTACTGGATATTCATCGAACTGGGTGAGCAGTATTAATATGCTACTTGATAAGGGAGAGCATAAACTTCTCTCAGCAGTCGAACGGGGTAATTTGCCTCTGTATCTCGCAGTGCAATTTGCAAGATGTGAAACTGAGGAAGCACAAGATATTCTTACCGAAGCATATGATAAAAAATTAATAAAAAGTCGGGACATTATAAAGATAAAACACGGTAATGACTCCAACTT
>NZ_PZKQ01000002.1:0-81273 GCF_003046645.1 Escherichia sp. MOD1-EC6475
AGGGAACTGCCAGGCATCAGATAAAGCAGAAGGCCATCCGGAAGGATGGCCTTTTTGCGTTGCTGCAGAAAGAATGCCGGATGCGACGCTTGGGCATCTTATCCGTCCTACGCAGGGTTACGGTAGGGGGCAACAGCGCATTATTCCCCCACATACGCCAGATTCAGCAACGGATACGGTTTCCCCAAATCGTCCACCTCAGAGCGTCCTGTAACCTTAAACCCCATCTTCTTATAGAACCCAACCGCCTGCGTATTTTGCTCATTAACGTTGGTTGTCAGTTCCGGTGCCATTGAGAGCGCATGCTCCACCAGCATTCGACCCACGCCAGCGCCACGCACATAAGGATCGATAAACAGCGCATCCATATGCTGCCCGCTTAGAAACATAAACCCAACCGGCCGATCCCGCTCATTAACCGCGACCCACAATGGCGCTTCCGGCAGAAACGAACGTACCAGCTCTTCCAGTTCAGCCCGATACTCTGCTGATAAAAAATCATGGGTGGCATCGACAGAACGACACCAAATCGCAACCAACTCTTCCCCTTCCTCATGCCGTGAGCGGCGAATACTAATAACCATTTTCTCTCCTTTTATTGGTGCTTATATCCTAACGCAATCTTTTCCTTGAAACTTTCTCACCTTCAACATGCAGGCTCGACATTGGCAAATTTTCTGGTTATCTTCAGCTATCTGGATGTCTAAACGTATAAGCGTATATAAAGAGGTAATCAGGTTATGCCGATTCGTGTGCCGGACGAGCTGCCCGCCGTCAATTTCTTGCGTGAAGAAAACGTCTTTGTGATGACAACTTCTCGCGCGTCTGGTCAGGAAATTCGTCCGCTTAAGGTTCTGATCCTTAACCTGATGCCGAAGAAGATCGAAACTGAAAATCAGTTTCTGCGCCTGCTTTCAAACTCACCCTTACAGGTCGATATTCAGCTGTTGCGCATCGATTCCCGCGAATCGCGCAACACGCCCGCAGAGCATCTGAACAACTTTTACTGCAACTTTGAAGACATTCAGGAGCAGAACTTCGATGGTCTGATTGTAACTGGCGCGCCACTGGGTCTGGTGGAGTTTAATGACGTCGCTTACTGGCCGCAGATCAAACAGGTGCTGGAGTGGTCGAAAGATCACGTCACCTCAACGCTGTTTGTCTGTTGGGCGGTTCAGGCCGCACTCAATATTCTTTACGGCATTCCTAAGCAAACCCGCACGGACAAACTCTCTGGCGTTTACGAGCATCACATTCTCCATCCTCATGCGCTTCTGACGCGTGGCTTTGATGATTCATTCCTGGCACCGCATTCGCGCTATGCTGACTTTCCGGCAGCGTTGATTCGTGATTACACAGATCTGGAAATTCTGGCAGAGACAGAAGAAGGGGACGCATATCTGTTTGCCAGCAAAGATAAGCGTATTGCCTTTGTAACGGGGCATCCGGAATACGATGCGCAAACGCTGGCGCAGGAATATTTCCGTGATGTTGAAGCCGGGCTAAACCCGGATGTACCGTATAACTATTTCCCGCATAACGACCCGCAAAACAAACCGCGAGCGAGCTGGCGCAGCCACGGCAATTTGCTGTTTACTAACTGGCTCAACTATTACGTCTACCAGATCACGCCATACGATCTACGCCATATGAATCCAACACTGGATTAATCTTCTGCAGCAAAGGATCGTTAAGCGTTTCAGCACCTTGAATCAAGCACCTTCGGGTGCCTTTTTTATTTCCGAAACACACCTCAATAGGTGAATAAAATTTATTCTTATTGTTATCAGTAAGTTAAATTCAATTTAAATTAAAAATGGAAATTGTTTTTGATTTTGCATTTTAAATGAGTAGTCTTAGTTGTGCTGAACGAAAAGCGCACAACGATCCTTCGTTCACAGTGGGGAAGTTTTCGGATCCATGACGAGGAGCTGCACGATGACTGAACAGGCAACAACAACCGATGAACTGGCTTTCACAAGGCCGTATGGCGAGCAGGAGAAGCAAATTCTTACTGCCGAAGCGGTAGAATTTCTGACTGAACTGGTGACGCATTTTACGCCACAACGCAATAAACTTCTGGCAGCGCGCATTCAGCAACAGCAGGATATTGATAACGGAACGTTGCCTGATTTTATTTCGGAAACAGCTTCCATTCGTGATGGTAATTGGAAAATTCGCGGGATTCCTGCGGACTTAGAAGATCGCCGGGTAGAGATTACCGGGCCGGTTGAGCGCAAGATGGTGATCAACGCGCTCAACGCCAATGTGAAAGTCTTTATGGCTGACTTTGAGGATTCACTGGCTCCGGACTGGAACAAAGTGATCGACGGGCAAATTAATCTGCGCGATGCGGTTAACGGCACCATCAGTTACACCAACGAAGCCGGCAAAATTTATCAACTCAAACCCAATCCGGCGGTTTTGATTTGTCGGGTACGCGGTCTGCACTTGCCGGAAAAACATGTCACCTGGCGCGGTGAAGCCATCCCAGGCAGCCTGTTTGATTTTGCACTCTACTTTTTCCACAACTACCAGGCTCTATTGGCAAAAGGTAGCGGCCCTTATTTCTATCTGCCGAAAATCCAGTCCTGGCAGGAAGCAGCATGGTGGAGCGAAGTTTTCAGCTATGCAGAAGATCGCTTTAATCTGCCGCGCGGCACTATCAAGGCGACGTTGCTGATCGAAACGCTGCCTGCCGTGTTCCAGATGGACGAAATCCTTCACGCGTTGCGCGACCATATTGTTGGTCTGAACTGCGGTCGCTGGGATTATATCTTCAGCTATATCAAAACGTTGAAAAATTATCCCGACCGTGTCCTGCCAGACCGCCAGGCTGTGACAATGGACAAACCGTTCCTTAATGCCTACTCACGCCTGTTAATCAAAACCTGCCATAAACGCGGCGCATTTGCGATGGGCGGCATGGCGGCGTTTATTCCGAGCAAAGATGAAGAGCGCAATAACCAGGTGCTCAACAAAGTGAAAGCGGATAAATCGCTGGAAGCCAATAACGGTCACGATGGCACATGGATCGCCCATCCTGGCCTTGCTGACACGGCAATGGCGGTTTTCAACGACATCCTCGGTTCCCGTAAAAATCAGCTTGAGGTGATGCGCGAACAAGACGCGCCGATTACTGCCGATCAGCTGCTGGCACCTTGTGACGGTGAACGCACCGAAGAAGGTATGCGTGCCAACATTCGCGTGGCTGTGCAGTACATCGAAGCGTGGATCTCTGGCAACGGTTGTGTGCCGATTTATGGCCTGATGGAAGATGCGGCGACGGCTGAAATTTCCCGTACCTCCATCTGGCAGTGGATCCATCATCAAAAAACGTTGAGTAATGGCAAACCGGTGACCAAAGCCTTGTTCCGTCAGATGCTGGGCGAAGAGATGAAAGTCATTGCCAGCGAACTGGGCGAAGAACGTTTCTCCCAGGGGCGTTTTGACGACGCCGCACGCCTGATGGAACAGATCACCACATCCGATGAACTAATTGATTTCCTGACCCTGCCAGGCTACCGCCTGTTAGCGTAAACCACCACATAACTATGGAGCATCTGCACATGAAAACCCGTACACAACAAATTGAAGAATTACAGAAAGAGTGGACTCAACCGCGTTGGGAAGGCATTACTCGCCCGTACAGCGCGGAAGATGTGGTGAAATTACGCGGTTCGGTCAATCCGGAATGTACGCTGGCGCAGCTGGGCGCGGCGAAAATGTGGCGCCTGCTGCATGGTGAATCGAAAAAAGGCTACATCAACAGCCTCGGTGCACTGACTGGCGGTCAGGCACTGCAACAGGCGAAAGCGGGTATTGAAGCGGTTTACTTGTCTGGCTGGCAGGTCGCGGCAGACGCTAACCTCGCGGCCAGCATGTATCCGGATCAGTCTCTCTACCCGGCAAACTCGGTGCCAGCCGTGGTGGAACGGATCAACAACACCTTCCGTCGTGCCGATCAGATCCAGTGGTCTGCTGGTATTGAACCGGGCGATCCGCGTTATGTCGATTACTTCCTGCCGATCGTCGCCGATGCGGAAGCCGGTTTTGGCGGTGTTTTGAATGCCTTTGAACTGATGAAAGCGATGATTGAAGCCGGTGCAGCGGCAGTTCACTTCGAAGATCAGCTCGCGTCCGTGAAGAAATGTGGTCACATGGGCGGCAAAGTGCTGGTGCCAACTCAGGAAGCGATCCAGAAACTGGTCGCAGCGCGTTTGGCAGCCGACGTGACGGGCGTTCCAACTCTGCTGGTTGCACGTACCGATGCCGATGCAGCAGACCTGATCACCTCTGATTGCGATCCGTATGACAGCGAATTTATTACCGGCGAGCGTACCAGCGAAGGCTTCTTCCGTACTCACGCAGGCATTGAACAAGCGATCAGCCGTGGCCTGGCGTATGCGCCGTATGCCGACCTGGTCTGGTGTGAAACTTCTACACCGGATCTGGAACTGGCACGTCGCTTTGCGGAAGCTATCCACGCGAAATACCCGGGCAAACTGCTGGCTTATAACTGCTCGCCATCGTTCAACTGGCAGAAAAACCTCGACGACAAAACTATTGCCAGCTTCCAGCAGCAGCTGTCGGATATGGGCTACAAATTCCAGTTCATCACCCTGGCGGGGATCCACAGCATGTGGTTTAACATGTTCGACCTGGCAAACGCCTATGCACAGGGCGAGGGTATGAAGCATTATGTTGAGAAAGTGCAACAGCCAGAATTTGCTGCTGCGAAAGATGGCTATACCTTCGTTTCTCATCAGCAGGAAGTGGGTACGGGTTACTTCGATAAAGTGACGACCATTATTCAGGGCGGCACGTCGTCAGTTACCGCGCTGACCGGCTCCACCGAAGAATCGCAGTTCTAATAACCAACGCCCCTTTCCGTAAGGCGAGGGGCGAATTAAGGAGAGGCGATGCCGCGTGGCCTGGAATTACTGATTGCACAAACCATTTTGCAAGGTTTCGACGCTCAGTATGGTCGATTTCTCGAAGTGACTTCCGGGGCGCAGCAGCGTTTCGAACAAGCCGACTGGCACGCTGTCCAGCAGGCGATGAAAGACCGTATCCATCTTTATGATCATCACGTGGGGCTGGTAGTGGAGCAACTGCGCTGCATTACCAACGGTCAAAGCACGGATGCCGCATTTTTACTACACGTCAAAGAACATTACACCCGGCTGTTGCCGGATTACCCGCGCTTCGAGATTGCGGAGAGTTTTTTCAACTCCGTATACTGCCGGTTATTTGACCACCGCTCGCTTACTCCCGAGCGGCTTTTTATCTTTAGCTCCCAGCCAGAGCGCCGTTTTCGTACCATTCCGCGCCCGCTGGCGAAAGACTTTCACCCCGATCACGGCTGGGAATCTCTACTGATGCGCGTTATCAGCGACCTGCCGTTGCGTCTGCGCTGGCAGAATAAAAGCCGTGACATTCATTACATCGTTCGCCATCTGACGGAAACGCTGGGGACAGACAACCTCGCCGAAAGTCATTTACAGGTGGCGAACGAATTGTTTTACCGCAATAAAGCCGCCTGGCTGGTGGGCAAACTGATCACGCCTTCCGGCACGTTGCCCTTTTTGCTGCCGATCCATCAGACGGACAATGGCGAGTTATTTATTGATACCTGCCTGACGACGACCTCCGAAGCGAGCATCGTCTTTGGCTTTGCGCGATCCTATTTTATGGTTTACGCGCCGCTGCCAGCTGCGCTGGTCGAGTGGTTACGGGAAATTCTGCCGGGCAAAACCACCGCAGAACTGTATATGGCTATCGGCTGCCAGAAACACGCTAAAACCGAAAGTTACCGCGAATATCTCGTTTATCTACAGGGCTGTAATGAACAGTTTATTGAAGCGCCGGGCATTCGTGGAATGGTGATGCTGGTGTTCACGCTGCCGGGCTTTGATCGGGTATTCAAAGTGATCAAAGATAAGTTCGCGCCGCAGAAAGAGATGTCTGCCGCTCATGTTCGCGCTTGCTATCAACTGGTTAAGGAGCACGATCGTGTAGGGCGAATGGCAGATACCCAGGAGTTTGAAAACTTTGTACTGGAGAAGCGGCATATTTCCCCGGCATTAATGGAATTACTGCTCCAGGAAGCGCCGGAAAAAATTACCGATCTCGGCGAACAGATTGTACTTCGCCATCTCTATATCGAACGGCGAATGGTGCCGCTCAATATCTGGCTGGAACAGGTTGAGGGCCAGCAACTGCGCGACGCTATTGAAGAGTATGGCAACGCCATTCGCCAGCTCGCCGCCGCCAATATCTTCCCCGGCGATATGCTGTTTAAAAACTTTGGCGTCACTCGTCACGGGCGCGTGGTGTTTTATGATTACGATGAAATTTGCTACATGACGGAAGTGAATTTCCGCGACATACCGCCACCGCGCTACCCGGAAGACGAGCTCGCCAGCGAACCCTGGTACAGCGTCTCGCCCGGCGATGTTTTCCCGGAAGAGTTCCGTCACTGGCTATGCGCCGACCCGCGCATTGGCCCGCTGTTTGAAGAAATGCACGCTGACCTGTTCCGCGCCGACTACTGGCGCGCGCTACAAAACCGTATCCGTGAAGGGCATGTGGAAGATGTCTATGCGTATCGGCGCAGGCAGCGGTTTAGCGTGCGGTTTGTATAAATCGGAGGCGAAAAGTTACCGCATTCCACCATACGCCAGCGTGACTTCCTTCGCCGCTTTAATCACCATTGCGCCAAACTCGGTTACGCGGTCATCGGTAATACGTGAAATCGGCCCGGAAATCGAAATTGCGGCAAACGGTTCGCGATGCTCATCGAAAATACACGCCGCGAGACAACGAAGTCCCAGCGCATGTTCCTCATCGTCAAATGAATAACCTCGTTTGCGCGTTTGTGCGAGGTCTTCTTTTAAATGCACAGGAGAAACCAGCGTTGCGTGGGTATAGGCATGTAAACCTTTACGATGCAGCAGTTTCGTCACCTGTTCTTCGCTCAGTTGGGCTAAAAAGGCTTTACCGGCACCGGAAGCGTGCATCGGTAATTTACCGCCGATAGGAGCGGACATACGCATCAGATGCGTACACTGTACCTGGTCGATAATAATCGCTTCGTGATCGCTTTGATCCAGCACCGCCATATTGACCGTTTCGCCAGACTCTTCCATCAGGTTGCGCAGAATAGGATGGACAATGGCTAACAAATTACGGCTCTGGAGAAAGCTGCTACCGACCATAAAGGCATGTGCGCCGATCGCCCAGTGACCCAGTTCGCCAACCTGACGGACGAAGCCCTGCTGTTGCATCGTGGTTAGCAGTCGGTGGGTGGTAGAGTTGGGTAATCCGGCTTGTTGCGCCAGTTCGGTTAACGCTACGCTGCCATTGGATTCGGCAATCCACTCCAGTAATTTCAGGCCACGCGTTAAAGACTGAACCTGTCCGGTCGCAGGTGCGGTGGCAACGGCGGGTTTTCTGCCGCGTTTTGCGGGAATGGGTGCGACCATGACAGCCTCCTTTTTCTGTATCGTGGAAATCATTTTCATTTTTATTGTTAACTAATGCAATAGCTGCTGCACTGATCCGATGAGTTAATGTTGAACAAATCTCATGTTGCGTAGTGGTCGCTTTTACCACAGATGCGTTTATGCCAGTATGGTTTGTTGAATTTTTATTAAATCTGGGTTGAGCGTGTCGGGAGCAAGTGTGAGCAGCAAAGTGGAACAACTGCGTGCGCAGTTAAATGAACGTATTCTGGTGCTGGACGGCGGAATGGGCACCATGATCCAGAGTTATCGACTGAACGAAGCCGATTTTCGTGGTGAACGCTTTGCCGACTGGCCGTGCGATCTCAAAGGCAACAATGACCTGCTGGTGCTCAGTAAACCGGACGTGATTGCTGCTATCCACAACGCTTACTTTGAAGCGGGCGCGGATATCATCGAAACCAACACCTTCAACTCCACGACCATTGCGATGGCGGATTACCAGATGGAATCCCTGTCAGCGGAAATCAACTTTGCGGCGGCGAAACTGGCGCGTGCCTGTGCCGACGAATGGAGCGCCCGCACGCCAGAGAAACCGCGCTACGTTGCTGGTGTTCTCGGCCCAACCAACCGCACGGCATCTATTTCTCCGGACGTAAACGACCCGGCATTCCGTAACATTACCTTTGATCAGCTGGTGGCAGCCTATCGCGAATCCACTAAAGCACTGGTGGAAGGCGGTGTAGACCTGATTCTGATTGAAACCGTCTTCGACACCCTCAACGCTAAAGCGGCGGTCTTTGCGGTGAAAACGGAGTTTGAAGCCCTGGGCGTGGAATTGCCGATTATGATCTCCGGCACCATCACCGACGCCTCCGGCCGCACGCTCTCCGGGCAAACTACCGAAGCGTTTTACAACTCTCTGCGCCATGCCGAAGCCCTGACTTTCGGCCTCAACTGTGCGCTGGGGCCCGATGAACTGCGCCAGTATGTGCAGGAGCTGTCGCGAATAGCAGAATGCTACGTCACCGCTCACCCGAATGCCGGGCTGCCTAACGCCTTTGGTGAATACGATCTCGACGCCGACACGATGGCAAAACAGATTCGCGAATGGGCGGAAGCGGGCTTCCTGAATATCGTCGGCGGTTGCTGCGGCACCACGCCACAACATATTGCGGCTATGAGCCGTGCAGTGGAAGGATTAGCGCCGCGCAAATTGCCTGAGATCCCCATAGCCTGCCGTTTATCCGGCCTGGAGCCGCTGAATATTGGCGACGATAGCCTGTTTGTGAACGTCGGCGAGCGGACTAACGTCACCGGTTCTGCCAAATTCAAACGCCTGATCAAAGAAGAGAAATACAGCGAGGCGCTGGATGTGGCGCGTCAGCAGGTGGAAAACGGCGCGCAGATTATCGATATCAATATGGATGAAGGAATGCTCGACGCCGAAGCGGCGATGGTGCGTTTCCTCAGCCTGATTGCGGGTGAACCGGATATTGCCCGCGTGCCGATTATGATCGACTCTTCAAAATGGGACGTCATTGAAAAAGGGCTGAAGTGTATTCAGGGCAAAGGCATTGTTAACTCCATCTCGATGAAAGAGGGGGTCGATGCCTTTATCCATCACGCAAAACTGTTGCGTCGTTACGGTGCGGCAGTGGTGGTTATGGCCTTTGACGAACAGGGCCAGGCCGATACCCGCGCGCGGAAAATCGAGATTTGCCGTCGGGCGTACAAAATCCTCACCGAAGAGGTTGGTTTCCCGCCGGAAGATATCATTTTTGACCCGAACATCTTCGCGGTCGCAACTGGTATTGAAGAGCACAACAACTACGCGCAGGACTTTATTGGCGCGTGTGAAGACATCAAACGCGAACTGCCGCACGCGCTGATTTCCGGCGGCGTATCTAACGTTTCTTTCTCGTTCCGTGGCAACGATCCGGTGCGCGAAGCCATTCACGCGGTGTTCCTCTACTACGCTATTCGCAATGGCATGGATATGGGGATCGTCAACGCCGGGCAACTGGCGATTTACGACGACCTGCCCGCTGAACTGCGCGATGCGGTGGAAGATGTGATCCTCAATCGTCGCGACGATGGCACCGAGCGTTTACTGGAGCTTGCCGAGAAATATCGCGGTAGTAAAACAGACGACACCGCTAACGCCCAGCAGGCAGAGTGGCGCTCGTGGGATGTGAAAAAACGCCTGGAGTACTCGCTGGTTAAAGGCATTACCGAGTTTATCGAACAGGACACCGAAGAAGCCCGCCTGCAGGCTACGCGCCCGATTGAAGTGATTGAAGGGCCGCTGATGGACGGCATGAACGTGGTCGGCGATCTGTTTGGCGAAGGGAAAATGTTCCTGCCGCAGGTAGTGAAATCGGCGCGCGTTATGAAGCAGGCGGTGGCATATCTCGAACCGTTTATCGAAGCCAGCAAAGAGCAGGGCAAAACCAACGGCAAGATGGTGATCGCCACCGTGAAGGGCGATGTGCACGATATCGGTAAAAATATCGTTGGCGTAGTGCTGCAATGTAATAACTACGAAATTGTCGATCTCGGCGTTATGGTGCCTGCGGAAAAAATTCTCCGCACCGCCAAAGAAGTGAATGCCGATTTGATTGGCCTTTCGGGGCTGATCACGCCGTCGCTGGACGAAATGGTTAACGTGGCGAAAGAGATGGAGCGTCAGGGCTTCACCATTCCGCTATTGATTGGCGGTGCGACCACCTCAAAAGCGCACACGGCGGTGAAAATAGAGCAGAACTACAGTGGCCCGACGGTGTATGTACAAAACGCCTCGCGCACCGTTGGCGTTGTGGCGGCGCTGCTTTCCGACACTCAGCGTGACGATTTTGTCGCTCGTACCCGCAAAGAGTACGAAACCGTGCGTATTCAGCACGGGCGCAAGAAACCGCGTACACCGCCGGTCACGCTGGAATCGGCGCGTGATAACGACTTCGCTTTTGACTGGCAGGCTTACACGCCGCCGGTGGCGCACCGTCTCGGCGTGCAGGAAGTCGAAGCCAGCATCGAAACGCTGCGTAATTACATCGACTGGACGCCGTTCTTTATGACCTGGTCGCTGGCCGGGAAGTATCCGCGCATTCTGGAAGATGAAGTGGTAGGCGTTGAGGCGAAACGCCTGTTTAAAGACGCCAATGACATGCTGGATAAATTAAGCGCCGAGAAAACACTGAATCCACGCGGTGTGGTTGGTCTGTTCCCGGCAAACCGTGTGGGCGATGACATTGAAATCTACCGCGACGAAACGCGCACCCATGTGATCAACGTCAGCCACCATCTACGCCAACAGACGGAAAAAACCGGCTTCGCCAACTATTGTCTTGCTGATTTCGTGGCACCGAAGCTCTCCGGCAAGGCGGATTACATCGGCGCATTTGCCGTGACTGGCGGGCTGGAAGAAGACGCGCTGGCTGATGCATTCGAAGCGCAGCACGATGATTACAACAAAATCATGGTGAAAGCCCTTGCCGACCGTCTGGCGGAAGCCTTTGCAGAGTATCTCCATGAGCGGGTACGTAAAGTTTACTGGGGTTATGCGCCGAACGAGAACCTCAGCAATGAAGAGCTGATCCGCGAAAACTATCAGGGTATCCGCCCGGCGCCCGGCTACCCGGCCTGCCCGGAACATACGGAAAAAGCCACCATCTGGGAGCTGCTGGAAGTGGAAAAACACACCGGCATGAAACTCACGGAATCTTTCGCGATGTGGCCAGGAGCGTCGGTTTCAGGTTGGTATTTCAGCCACCCGGATAGCAAGTATTACGCCGTGGCGCAAATTCAGCGCGACCAGGTGGAAGACTATGCTCGCCGTAAAGGAATGAGCGTGTCAGATGTTGAACGCTGGCTGGCGCCGAATCTGGGGTATGACGCGGACTGATTCACAAATCTGTCACTTTTCCTTACAACAAACAGGGCGCTCAATGAGTGCCCTGTCTCTTTATTAATATGAAACACTTATACTGGTCTTATATCAGACCGGAAAAGCGAAGCTCGCCCCCTTCGGTATCTGTTTCAGGAGCATATAACGATAAGGAGAACCTGAACTCGTGTTAACACTGCTTCACCTGCTTTCTGCCGTCGCCCTGCTGGTCTGGGGGACACATATTGTTCGCACAGGCGTGATGCGCGTCTTCGGCGCAAGGCTGCGTACTGTTCTTAGCCGGAGCGTCGAAAAGAAGCCGCTCGCCTTTTGCGCGGGAATAGGCGTTACCGCACTGGTACAGAGCAGTAATGCTACCACCATGCTGGTGACCTCGTTTGTCGCTCAGGATCTGGTTGCCCTCGCACCGGCTCTGGTGATTGTGCTGGGGGCAGATGTCGGGACGGCGCTAATGGCGCGTATTCTTACCTTCGATTTATCCTGGCTGTCACCGTTACTTATTTTTATCGGCGTGATTTTTTTCCTCGGACGCAAACAGTCGCGCGCCGGGCAACTGGGGCGTGTCGGTATCGGTCTTGGGCTGATTTTGCTGGCACTGGAGTTGATTGTGCAGGCAGTAACGCCGATCACCCAGGCTAACGGCGTTCAGGTGATCTTTGCCTCGCTGACTGGCGATATTTTGCTGGATGCGCTGATTGGCGCGATGTTCGCCATTATCAGCTACTCCAGCCTTGCTGCTGTACTGCTGACCGCGACTCTGACCGCCGCAGGCATTATCTCATTCCCCGTGGCACTGTGTCTGGTGATTGGTGCTAACCTCGGTTCCGGCCTGCTGGCGATGCTCAACAACAGTGCCGCCAATGCCGCAGCCCGCCGTGTCGCGCTGGGTAGCCTGCTGTTTAAGCTGGTGGGTAGCCTGATTATCCTGCCGTTTGTTCATTTGCTGGCAGAGACAATGGGGAAGTTGTCATTGCCAAAAGCGGAACTGGTGATCTATTTCCATGTCTTCTACAACCTTGTACGCTGCCTGGTCATGCTGCCATTTGTTGACCCGATGGCACGGTTTTGCAAAACGATTATTCGCGATGAACCGGAACTGGATGCCCATCTGAAACCGAAACATCTGGACGTTAGCGCGCTGGATACACCAACGCTTGCTCTGGCCAATGCGGCCCGCGAAACATTGCGCATCGGTGACGCTATGGAACAGATGATGGAAGGGCTGAATAAAGTGATGCACGGCGCGCCTCGTGAAGAGAAAGAGCTGCGCAAGCTGGCGGATGATATCAACGTGTTGTATACCGCGATTAAACTTTACCTTGCGCGGATGCCAAAAGAGGAGCTGGCAGAAGAAGAGTCTCGACGCTGGGCGGAAATCATTGAAATGGCGCTCAATCTGGAACAGGCTTCCGATATTGTAGAGCGTATGGGTAGTGAAATTGCTGACAAATCGCTGGCAGCGCGGCGGGCATTTTCGATTGATGGGTTGAAGGAACTGGATGCGCTCTATGAGCAATTGCTCAGTAATTTAAAACTGGCAATGTCGGTTTTCTTCTCTGGAGATGTCACCAGCGCCCGTCGTTTACGCCGCAGCAAGCATCGTTTTCGCATTCTTAATCGCCGTTATTCCCACGCTCACGTAGATCGCCTGCATCAGCAGAACGTGCAGAGTATTGAAACCAGTTCGCTACATTTAGGCTTGCTGGGAGATATGCAGCGTCTGAACTCGCTGTTTTGTTCGGTGGCTTACAGTGTGCTGGAACAACCAGATGAAGATGAGGGACGGGACGAGTATTAATATTGTGCATGGGATGCCGGGCGGTGCTGCCCCCCGGCAATTCACTTAAAAACGGTGCCCAGCTTCCAGCGGAACCGCTTCTTCACCAGCCTTAAACACATAGGTGGTATTCGGGCCGCCCAGCGTAGCGTGACCTTTACTCACCGTGATCCAGTTACCTTCCGGCAGACCAATAATCGTCAACTCTGGCGCGACCACCAGCAGTTCGCGAATACGCTGCTCGCGCGTTTCACCTTTATGGCCTTCCGGCAGCGCGTTGGTGAAGTGCGGGTTGATTTGCAGCGGGAACAGATTCAGCGCATCGAAACCTTGTGGATCGACAATTGGCATATCGTTGGTGGTACGAATGGTTGGGCAAGCAAGGTTAGCTCCTGCACTCCAGCCAATGTACAGCGCGCCGCGTTTCACCACGTCAACAATTGGTGCCAGCAGACCGCGCACACGGCATTCCTTCAGTAACTGGAAAGTGTTGCCACCGCCAACAATCACGATTTCCGCATTTTCAATTGCGGCAACAGGATCGGCAACGCTATGAATACCGGTGACAGAAACACCCAGCGGAGCGAGAACCGCAGCCGTTTTGGCGGTGTAATCATCCCAGGTTTGCGTTACGCCAGCGAAAGGAATAAACACCGCTGAACGGCGCCCCTGCAACTGTTCAGCAATCAGCGGCAGCGCATGTTCCAGCCAGGCTTTTCCCGGCAGCGTCGAGTTACTCAATAAAAGCAGTTCCATTACTTCTCCGGTTAGTAAGAAATCACGGGAGCCATGCTACCACTGTGATTTTAACTGCTTACTGACATGGCTCACGATGTCGCGTATTGCTTCTGGAAAGCGCCTCGCAAGTTTGAATGATCAGGCGTGACAGGTATTCGTAGTAGATGTATTTTTCGACAAATTTCTAAGGGAACTGGAGGAAAAATGCTCGCTAATTACGCTACTTTTAGACAGAGTATGCGCATCATGATGGAGGGAATTATGCGCACAATATCGAAGGTGAAAAAATCTGTTAATGCCTCGCTGCCACCAGAGATTCTGGAAGAAGCTCGTAAACTCAAACTCAATCTCTCGGCGGTATTAACCGAAGCGTTACTGGAAAAAATCCATCAGAATCAGAGAGAAACCTGGTTGCGAGAAAACAAAGAATCTGTCGACGCGGTTAATCAGTGGGTGGATGAGAACGGTTCATTTAGCGATTACCAAAGGTCATTCTAATGGATCAATATTGTGCTTATGAGAACCTGGGGAGTGGGCGGCACGTTTATCCTTATCTCATCAATCTCCAGCATCCTGCCGCCAATGTATTAAAGCATACCATTGTTGCTCCGGCGGTCAGGCTTGATCGCCGGTAAAAGTTTGTCCGGTGGTTTCAATTGCAGGCCTGGATCACATGGTAATGGCACACATGATGACAGGAATACCGCTAAAAGAGTTGGGAGAACGTTAGTCAACAGCGAATCGTACTGCGTGATGCTATCGATTTTCTATTAAACGGCTATTAATGCAGACGCGTAACTTATCGCATCCCGCATAAATCCTGTTTTTTGGGAGGAAGAGGTACGGTATATTCCGCGTTTTACAGGAGAATTTATGCTGCCCGACTCATCAGTCCGTTTAAATAAATACATCAGCGAAAGCGGAATTTGCTCACGCCGCGAAGCGGATCGCTATATCGAGCAAGGCAATGTGTTCCTTAATGGCAAGCGTGCCACCATTGGCGATCAGGTGAAACCCGGCGACGTTGTGAAAGTAAACGGTCAGTTGATTGAGCCTCGGGAAGCCGAAGATTTAGTGCTTATCGCCCTGAATAAGCCAGTGGGGATTGTCAGTACCACCGAAGATGGTGAGCGTGACAACATTGTCGATTTCGTTAACCACAGTAAACGCGTCTTCCCGATTGGTCGCCTTGATAAAGACTCCCAGGGGCTGATTTTCCTCACCAATCACGGCGATCTGGTGAATAAGATCCTCCGTGCGGGTAATGACCATGAGAAAGAGTATCTGGTGACGGTGGATAAACCGATTACCGATGAATTTATTCGTGGCATGGGCGCAGGTGTGCCGATCCTCGGGACGGTGACCAAAAAATGCAAAGTCAAAAAAGAAGCGCCATTTGTCTTTCGCATTACCCTGGTGCAGGGGCTGAACCGACAGATTCGTCGCATGTGCGAGCACTTTGGCTACGAAGTGAAGAAGCTGGAACGTACACGGATTATGAACGTCAGCTTAAGCGGCATTCCGCTGGGGGAGTGGCGCGATTTAACTGATGATGAGTTAATCGACCTCTTTAAGCTCATTGAAAATTCCTCTTCCGAGGCAAAACCCAAAGCGAAGACCAAACCGAAAACGGCGGGTATCAAGCGCCCGGTGGTGAAGATGGAAAAAACGGCGGAAAAAGGTAGTCGCCCGGCGTCAAATGGTAAACGTTTCACCTCGCCGGGGCGGAAGAAAAAAGGGCGCTAATCAGCGTTTGCCGCGCGTCGAGGTATTTGCCGACCAACTGAATGACGATTCGGGGTCCGGTTTATAAGCCTGCTTTTTCTTCAACTGGCGGGCTTTTTTCGCTTCAGCCTCACGCTCAACCATCAGCTTATCAATGTACTCTTTTTTAATGCTATTGGTTTCGGCATTGGTCAACACGCGACCATGCGCAATACGCGCTCGATCCAGCAGCGTCTTTAATTCGCGCTGTTCACGCTCGGTCATTTCTTTTTGTGTAATACGGGGGAGTGCCATGATGGTGCCCTCAGTGAGCCAGAGGGTTCAGTGTACGGGAATTCATTTGCGAGCAGAACTGATAATATTCATTTTGCCGTCTCTTAAATATTTATCTCTCTCGATAATTAGTGATAAATGCAGATAAAAATTTAACGAAAATTATTATCCGGCAAGTTATCTAATTTAATTAAATCTTTATCATTCAATTAATTAAGTGCGAAATTTCACTTTTGGCACACTTTTAGCAAAAAACTTTCGCGTTGATACTGAATGATACAGGGGATTTAACCCCGTTGGCACACCAGATTTGGCGCTGATACGGATGAATACGCAGCAAGTCCAGATACAAACGGATGTGATGAACACGGTATTGCAGCCACGGCGCAAAGGGGCTATTAAAGGCTGAGATGCGATACTGACATATTCTTGCGCAACTGGTTGAAGCGGAGAAATCCGCGCAGGCAAATGTGATTCGTCGGCGTGAAGAAACCGCCGCCACGCGTTCGTTGCTGAACACCGCCAAAGTCATGGAAAACAACTCGGTGGCGTTGCGCTTAAAAGAGCTGGAAACGCTGGAGAGAGTGGCTGAGTGGATCGATTACATCTCTGTATTTGGTGGTCTTAACCAGGTTCTGCACGGGTTAGTCAATATCAAAGGATGAGGAAAATGTCCTTAAATGGAGTCAGTGCTGCGATGCGTGAACGGGTATCGCAGCAGTTAAAGGAAATTGAACGGCGGTATGGTGTGAAAGTGCTGTACGCCTGCGAATCAGGGAGTCGCGGCTGGGGATTTGCTTCGCCAGACAGCGATTATGATGTGCGTTTTTTGTATGTTCATCCGCTGGAATGGTATCTGCGGGTGGAGTCGCCGCGCGATGTTATCGAACTGCCCATCGACGACGAGTTGGATGTTTCAGGCTGGGAGTGGCGTAAGGCGCTGGGATTATTGAAAGGCGCGAACCCGACGCTGATTGAATGGCTGGACTCACCGGTGGTCTATCAGCAAGACGAAGAAACTATAACGGCGCTAAAGGCAATGGTGCCAAAGTGGTTTTCTCCGCTACGTGCGCGCTGGCATTATTATTCGATGGCGCGGAAAAACTTTCGCGGTTATTTGCAGGGCGACGAAGTTCGGCTGAAAAAATACTTTTATGTACTGCGCCCGCTATTGGCTGTGCGCTGGGTCGAATCGGGTAAAGGTGTGCCGCCAATGCGCTTTGCTGAGTTACTGGCGGGAAGCGAACTTGATGCGCCGTTACGCGCAGAAATAGACGAATTGCTGGAACGTAAACAGCGCGCAGGAGAAGCGGAATATGGTCCGCGCCGTCCATTGCTACATGCGTTTATTCGTGTGGAACTGGCACGTGGGGAAATTCCTCCGATTTTACCGGATAGTCGAGAGGGAGATGTCAGGGAACTGGATGGTTTGTTGTATCAAACGGTAATGGGGAAATAAATACGGCCCCGGGCACTTCATCCGGGCCGCGCTGTTTTTACTCAAACAAATTACTATGCAATTTCTGCACTACCTGCTCTGCATCAGCACCTGGCACCAGGAAGCACAGGTTATTGCTGGACGCGCCGTAGCAAATCATGCGGATGTTGAACGGTTCCAGCACACCAAATACTTCTTTGCCGACGCCGCAGGCTTTGGACAGGTCGTTACCAATCAGCGCCACCAGTGCCAGGCCTTCTTCCACTTCTACACGGCACAGTGCTGAAAGCTCCATCAGCAGTGATTGCGTCAACAATGTATCGCCGGTAGAAGTTGAACCAGTAGTATCAAGAGTTAATGCCACGCTCACTTCGGACGTAGTAATTAAATCCACCGAAATATTATGCCGCGCGAGGATACCGAAAACTTCCGCGAGGAAGCCACGGGAATGCAGCATATTCAGGCTGTGCAGGGTTAATAGCGTTTGTTTACGGCGCAGAGCCAGTGCACGGAACAGCGGTGGATTTTCGGTTTTATTACACACCAACGTACCGCCAGCACGTGGGTCTTTGTTGGAACCGACAAATACCGGAATATCGCTGCGCACTGCGGGCAGCAACGTCGCTGGATGCAGCACTTTCGCGCCAAAGGTCGCCATTTCAGCGGCCTCTTCAAAAGCGATTCTATCAATGCGTTTTGCTGCCGGCACCACGCGTGGATCGGTAGTGTAGATGCCAGGGACGTCAGTCCAGATATCAACGCGAGATGCGTGTAAGGCTTCCGCCAACAAGGCTGCCGTATAATCGCTGCCGCCACGTCCAAGTGTTGTTGTACGCCCTTTACTTTCGCTACCAATAAAGCCCTGGGTGATGACTAAACCTTCACTGAGCCGTGGAGTCAGATGCAACGCAGCCAGTTCCGCCAGTGCAACAACATCTGGCTCCGCACGACCAAAACGGTCGTTGGTGCGCATCACTTTACGCACATCAAACCACTGCGCCTGGACATCGCGTTCGCGCAGGATTTCAACAAACAGCAGAGTAGACATCAGTTCGCCGTGGCTGACCAGTTCATCCGTCAGTGCCGGAGATGTTGCCAGTGCCGCCGCTTCGGCCAGAACAGTAATGTTCTCCAACAAACGTTCAATCTCTTCACGGATGACGTTCGGGTAACGCAGACGCTCCAGAATGGCGAACTGAATATTGCGAATAGCATCGAGTTTTTCGAAACGCTCAACCGGTTCCAGACCTTCAGCCAGTGCAACCAACAGATTGGTAATCCCCGCAGAAGCAGAAAGCACAACCAAACGAACATTCACATCAGAAAGCACAATGTCGGCGCTGCGGTTCATGGCGTCGAAATCAGCCACGCTAGTACCACCAAATTTGGAGACAACAATATCGGGCATAACAACCTCGTGTCAGGGAATGAAAGAAGCGACCTTGGCACAAAGGCAAAATAGAAACCGGTGCAGGCGCAGACCGTATTTATAAATAAAAGGTGTAGGGGAGTGTGTCAACGCTGGGATTATGCGGATTATTCATGCAGCGGGCGTGGTCAGAAATTGTGCTTATAACGTCTATACTTTTTATCCTCTTCAGTAGTTAGCTGAGCTAACGGCACTAAAACCATCACATTTTTCTGTGACTGGCGCTACAATCTTCCACAGTCACAATTCTCAATATCAGAAGAGTATTGCTAATGAAAAACATCAATCCAACGCAGACCGCTGCCTGGCAGGCACTACAGAAACACTTCGATGAAATGAAAGACGTTACGATCGCCGATCTTTTTGCTAAAGATGGCGATCGTTTTTCTAAGTTCTCCGCAACCTTCGACGATCAGATGCTGGTGGATTACTCCAAAAACCGCATCACCGAAGAAACGCTGGCGAAATTGCAGGATCTGGCGAAAGAGTGCGATCTGGCGGGCGCGATTAAGTCGATGTTCTCTGGCGAGAAGATCAACCGCACCGAAAACCGTGCCGTGCTGCACGTGGCACTGCGTAACCGTAGCAATACGCCGATTCTGGTTGATGGCAAAGACGTAATGCCGGAAGTCAACGCGGTGCTGGAGAAGATGAAAACCTTCTCGCAAGCGATTATTTCCGGTGAGTGGAAGGGTTATACCGGCAAAGCAATCACCGACGTGGTGAACATCGGGATCGGCGGTTCTGACCTCGGCCCGTACATGGTGACTGAGGCACTGCGTCCGTACAAAAATCACCTGAACATGCACTTTGTTTCTAACGTTGACGGAACTCACATCGCAGAAGTGCTGAAAAAAGTGAACCCGGAAACGACGCTGTTCCTGGTGGCGTCTAAAACCTTCACCACTCAGGAAACCATGACCAATGCCCATAGCGCACGTGACTGGTTCCTGAAAGCGGCAGGTGATGAGAAGCACGTTGCGAAACACTTTGCGGCGCTTTCCACCAATGCGAAAGCCGTTGGCGAGTTTGGTATTGATACCGCCAACATGTTCGAGTTCTGGGACTGGGTCGGCGGTCGTTACTCTTTGTGGTCAGCGATTGGCCTGTCGATTGTTCTCTCCATCGGCTTTGATAACTTCGTTGAACTGCTTTCCGGCGCACATGCCATGGACAAGCATTTCTCCACTACTCCAGCAGAGAAAAACTTGCCTGTATTGCTGGCGCTGATTGGCATCTGGTACAACAATTTCTTTGGCGCGGAAACTGAAGCGATTCTGCCGTATGACCAGTATATGCACCGTTTTGCGGCGTACTTCCAGCAGGGCAATATGGAATCCAACGGCAAATACGTTGACCGTAACGGTAACGTCGTGGATTACCAGACTGGCCCGATTATCTGGGGTGAGCCAGGTACTAACGGTCAGCACGCGTTCTACCAGCTGATCCACCAGGGAACCAAAATGGTGCCATGCGATTTCATCGCGCCAGCTATCACCCATAACCCGCTCTCTGATCACCACCAGAAACTGCTGTCTAACTTCTTCGCCCAGACCGAAGCGCTGGCGTTTGGTAAATCCCGCGAAGTGGTAGAGCAGGAATATCGCGATCAGGGTAAAGATCCGGCGACGCTCGACTATGTAGTGCCGTTTAAAGTGTTCGAAGGTAACCGTCCGACCAACTCCATCCTGCTGCGCGAAATCACCCCGTTCAGCCTGGGGGCGTTGATTGCGCTGTATGAGCACAAAATCTTTACTCAGGGCGTGATCCTGAACATCTTCACCTTTGACCAGTGGGGCGTGGAGCTGGGTAAACAGCTGGCTAACCGCATTCTGCCGGAGCTGAAAGATGACAAAGAAATCAGCAGCCACGATAGCTCGACCAATGGTCTGATTAACCGCTATAAAGCGTGGCGCGGTTAATTTAAAAACCTTAATAACAATGCCGACGTTATGTCGGCATTTTTTTATCAGATAAATCCCCTTGTCTGTGATTTAACGGAAATCATACCGTGAGGTTAATCCTAAAATATATTTTTAATCGTGATTAATTTCGGAAAATACGCAGATCAATTGCTTTTGTTTTTATTTTAAGCTTATGATTTTTAGTGTTATTTAAATATAAGTCGAAGCTTATATTTGCTATTCATTCCAATTATCCTAAAACCCCATAACTAATTCCCCACGCCGTAATCCACATGCTTTAGTTGTGTATACTCGATTCCGCCCGAAATGTTTTTGGGTAAATCTCCATTCATTCAATGAAGGGAAATTGTTATGAAAAAAGTTCTGTATGGCATTTTTGCCATATCTGCGCTTGCGGCGACTTCTGCGTGGGCTGCACCTGTACAGGTGGGCGAAGCGGCAGGGTCGGCAGCAACGTCGGTTTCGGCGGGTAGTTCCTCCGCGACCAGCGTCAGCACCGTAAGCTCGGCGGTGGGTGTCGCGCTCGCGGCAACCGGTGGCGGCGATGGTTCTAATACCGGGACCACCACAACCACGACCACCAGTACCCAGTAATAACGTATGTATCCCCAAAATAATTCGAGTCATTGCATCTGTGGCTTGAAGTATGAAGGGATTTACCATAACCACACTCCGGTGTGGTTATTCTGCCCCCTCTGGAGAAGAGTCGTGAAGCGACCTGCACTCATTCTTATCTGCCTGTTATTACAGGCGTGTTCAGCCACGACTAAAGAGCTGGGCAATTCACTGTGGGACAGTCTGTTCGGCACGCCAGGCGTACAGCTGACTGACGATGATATTCAAAATATGCCCTACGCCAGCCAGTACATGCAGCTTAATGGCGGGCCGCAGTTATTTGTGGTGCTGGCCTTCGCTGAAAACGGACAACAAAAATGGGTCACTCAGGATCAGGCCACTCTCGTTACCCAACATGGCCGTCTGGTGAAGACTCTGCTCGGCGGCGACAACCTGATTGAGGTGAATAACCTTGCTGCCGATCCGCTGATCAAACCTGCACAAATCGTTGATGGCGCAACCTGGACGCGCACGATGGGCTGGACCGAGTACCAGCAGGTGCGCTACGCCACCGCACGCTCGGTCTTCAAATGGGCTGGCACCGATACCGTCAAAGTCGGCAGCGATGAAACCCCGGTTCGCGTGCTGGACGAAGAAGTCTCCACCGACCAGGCGCGATGGCATAACCGCTACTGGATCGACAGCGAAGGGCAAATTCGCCAGTCGGAACAGTATCTCGGCGCGGATTACTTCCCGGTGAAAACCACTCTCATCAAGGCGGCAAAACAATGATTAAACAAACTATTGTCGCGTTGCTTTTGAGTGCGGGGGCGTCATCAGTCTTCGCGGCGGGAACCGTCAAGGTGTTCAGCAATGGCAGCAGTGAGGCCAAAACGCTGACGGGCGCAGAGCATTTAATCGATCTGGTAGGCCAACCACGGCTGGCAAACAGCTGGTGGCCTGGTGCGGTGATTAGCGAAGAGCGGGCAACGGCGGCAGCATTGCGGCAGCAGCAGGCGTTGTTGACGCGGCTGGCAGAACAGGCCGCAGATTCCAGCGCCGACGATGCAGCCGCGATCAACGCCTTACGCCAGCAAATTCAGGCGTTGAAAGTGACGGGCAGGCAAAAAATCAATCTTGATCCCGATATCGTCCGCGTTGCCGAACGCGGCAACCCGCCGTTGCAGGGTAATTACACGCTGTGGGTGGGTTCCGCGCCGTCCACGGTCACGTTGTTCGGGCTTATCAGCCGTCCTGGCAAGCAGCCATTCACTCCAGGTCGCGACGTGGCGAGCTATCTCTCCGGTCAGAACCTGCTTAGCGGTGCAGATCGCAGCTACGCGTGGGTCGTTTATCCGGATGGACGCACGCAAAAAGCGCCGGTGGCTTACTGGAACAAGCGTCACGTAGAGCCGATGCCCGGCAGCATTATTTATGTTGGCCTGGCGGACTCCGCCTGGAGTAAGACGCCTGATGCCCTGAACGCCGACATTCTTCAGACTCTGACGCAGCGGATACCACAATAATGAAAAAAAGACATCTGCTTAGCTTACTGGCGCTGGGCATTAGCACGGCCTGCTACGGCGAAACGTATCCTGCGCCTATTGGCCCATCGCAATCGGACTTCGGCGGCGTCGGTCTGTTACAAACGCCTACCGCCCGTATGGCGCGGGAAGGGGAGTTGAGTTTGAACTATCGTGATAACGATCAGTACCGTTATTACTCTGCTTCAGTGCAACTCTTCCCATGGCTGGAAACAACGCTGCGCTACACTGACGTGCGCACCCGGCAGTACAGCAGCGTCGAAGCGTTCTCTGGCGATCAAACGTATAAAGATAAAGCCTTCGATCTCAAACTGCGTTTGTGGGAAGAGAGTTACTGGCTGCCGCAAGTGGCGGTTGGTGCGCGGGATATCGGCGGTACGGGGCTGTTTGATGCGGAATATCTGGTCGCCAGCAAAGCCTGGGGGCCGTTCGATTTTACACTCGGCCTGGGCTGGGGATATCTGGGCACCAGCGGTAATGTGAAAAATCCGCTCTGTTCAGCCAGTGATAAATATTGCTATCGCGATAACAGCTACAAACAGGCGGGATCTATCGACGGCAGCCAGATGTTCCACGGCCCAGCCTCACTGTTTGGCGGCGTGGAATACCAGACCCCCTGGCAGCCGCTGCGCCTGAAACTGGAGTATGAAGGCAATAATTATCAGCAGGATTTTGCCGGGAAGCTGGAGCAAAAAAGTAAGTTTAACGTCGGGGCGATTTATCGCGTTACCGATTGGGCCGACGTTAACCTTAGCTATGAACGTGGCAACACCTTTATGTTTGGCGTTACGCTGCGCACCAACTTTAACGATCTACGTCCTTCGTACAACGATAACGCCCGCCCGCAATATCAACCGCAGCCACAGGATGCCATTTTGCAGCATTCGGTGGTGGCGAATCAGCTAACACTGTTGAAATATAACGCCGGACTGGCCGATCCGCAGATCCAGGCGAAAGGCGATACGCTGTATGTTACCGGCGAGCAGGTGAAATATCGTGATTCGCGCGAAGGGATCATTCGCGCTAATCGGATCGTGATGAACGATCTGCCGGATGGGATCAAAACGATCCGTATCACGGAAAATCGCCTTAACATGCCGCAGGTGATGACGGAAACCGATGTCGCCAGCCTGAAAAACCATCTCGCCGGCGAGCCGCTTGGGCATGAAACGAAGCTGGCGCAAAAACGCGTCGAGCCGGTGGTTCCGCAGTCCACCGAGCAGGGCTGGTATATCGACAAATCGCGCTTTGATTTCCATATCGATCCTGTGCTGAACCAGTCAGTCGGTGGCCCGGAAAACTTTTACATGTACCAACTGGGCGTGATGGGAACGGCGGATTTGTGGCTGACGGACCATCTGCTCACCACCGGCAGCCTGTTTGCTAACCTTGCCAACAATTACGACAAGTTTAACTACACCAATCCACCGCAGGACTCGCACTTACCGCGCGTTCGTACCCATGTGCGCGAGTATGTGCAGAACGATGTCTATGTGAATAACCTGCAAGCCAACTACTTCCAGCATCTGGGCAACGGCTTCTATGGTCAGGTCTACGGTGGTTATCTCGAAACCATGTTTGGCGGCGCGGGGGCAGAGGTGTTGTATCGTCCGCTGGATAGCAATTGGGCGTTTGGTCTGGACGCCAACTACGTTAAACAGCGCGACTGGCGTAGTGCAAAAGATATGATGAAATTCACCGACTACAGCGTGAAAACCGGACATCTGACCGCATACTGGACGCCATCTTTCGCTCAGGATGTGTTAGTGAAAGCCAGCGTCGGGCAGTATCTGGCAGGCGATAAAGGCGGCACGCTGGAGATCGCCAAACGCTTTGATAGCGGCGTGGTGGTGGGTGGCTATGCCACGATCACGAATGTTTCGAAAGAGGAGTACGGCGAAGGGGACTTCACCAAAGGCGTGTATGTCTCTGTACCGTTGGATCTCTTCTCGTCTGGCCCGACACGCAGCCGTGCGGCAATTGGCTGGACGCCGCTGACGCGTGACGGTGGTCAGCAACTTGGGCGTAAGTTCCAGTTGTATGATATGACCAGCGACCGAAGCGTGAATTTCCGCTAAGTCATGGGAAAGGTGCCAGTTTTCGCAATCTCTGGCACCCTCATTCTTAATGACCTGTTGAGCCATCAGGAACGCAGTTCACCCCCGGTTTGCGATCTGGTGTGTAAAGGCGAAAACATTCTGTCTTCCTGTCCGTCGATATCGGTTGCAGGTCTGGTTGCCTGAGCGACTGGGCCATCATTGGGCTGGAGACATTGCTTTGCGGTAGGTCGGCTTTATCAGCAGTACCGAGCGGACCAGCATAAGCAGGAAGAACAGAGACTGATAACATCAAAGCAGCAAAATAAGGCTTCATTTTTACCACCTTTATCAGGTTACGTTTCATTTGTTCCAGAGGAACATTGTCGATTTTTCGCGTATTGCTGGTGGCTGGGAATCACCTGAATGGGTGATTTTTGCAGTACAGGCTATGGTGCGGTTTGTCTTGCCGGATGCGCCGCCAGGCGCGGCTTATCCAGCCTACGGGTAGGCACATCCGATGTTGGTGGGGGCGTCCTAACACCAGGTTGAACAAAACATACACAAAAAATATAGATCCCCGTCACATTTTTGCGTTATACAGGAAGCTCGCCACTGAGTTGGAGGGCTGTTATGACGTCGTTATCTCGTCCGCGCGTGGAGTTTATCTCCACCATTTTGCAGACCGTACTCAATCTTGGCCTGTTGTGCCTCGGCCTGATTCTGGTTGTCTTCCTCGGCAAAGAAACGGTGCATCTGGCTGATGTGCTGTTCGCGCCAGAACAAACCAGCAAATATGAGCTGGTGGAAGGGCTGGTGGTTTACTTTCTCTATTTCGAATTTATCGCCCTGATTGTGAAGTACTTCCAGTCCGGTTTTCACTTTCCCTTGCGTTACTTTGTCTATATCGGGATCACCGCCATTGTGCGCTTGATCATCGTCGATCATAAATCGCCGCTGGATGTGTTGATCTACTCGGCAGCGATCCTGCTACTGGTGATCACCCTGTGGTTGTGTAATTCGAAACGGCTGAAGCGGGAGTAAAAAAAGGCGCTCCGTGGAGCGCCGAATAACAGTCACAAGTTGGGATAACGTAAGTTGAGGGTGCAGCGGCATAACATTGGCAGAACAACATCTTTAACCTTTCACACCACCTGCCGTCAGGCCGTTGACCAGCCAGCGTTGAGCCAGCAAGAAGACGATGGTGATCGGTAATGCAGACATTACGGCAGCGGCGGCAAAATCGCCCCACAGGTAGTTTTGCGGGTTGAGGTATTGCTGCATTCCCACGGCCAGGGTGTAGCTGTTCACGTCACGCAGTAACAACGACGCGACCGGAACTTCAGTAATGGCAGCGATAAACGACAGGATGAACACCACCGCCAGAATCGGTACTGACAGCGGCAGCAGTACGAGGCGGAAGGCCTGCCACGGTGTCGCACCGTCCAGCGCCGCCGCTTCTTCCAGCGAGCCGTCGATCGTTTCGAAATAACCTTTAATCGTCCAGACGTGCAGCGCAATCCCGCCCAGGTAAGCAAAGATAACGCCGCCGTGGGTATTCAGACCGATAAACGGAATGTACTCACCCAGACGGTCAAACAACGCATACAACGCCACCAGTGAGAGTACCGCCGGGAACATCTGGAAAATCAGCATTCCTTTCAGCAGCGTCGCTTTGCCAGGGAAGCGCATACGGGCGAAGGCGTAGGCGCAGGTGGTGGAGAGCGCCACGATACCAATCGCGGAAATCCCGGCGACCTTTACCGAGTTCCACAGCCACAGCAGTACCGGGAATGGCGGTGGCGTAATGCGACCATCGGCCTGTTCAACGCTAAAGCCTAACGCCAGTTTCCAGTGATCCCACGAGATTTGTTCCGGGATCAGGCTGCCTGTCGCGAAGTTCCCCTGGCGCAGCGAGATTGCGACGACCATCAGCAGCGGGAACATAATCGCCGCGATAAAAAGTAGCAGTAGCAGGTGAGTAATAAACAAACGTGCTTTTTGTGATTTCGGTTGGACCATTGCCATTTTTGTTATCTCCCTTAATCAAACTTCATTCGCGTGGCTTTCAGGTTCACTATCGCCAGCGCGCCTACCAGCAGGAAGATCAGCGTGGCAATTGCTGCCGCCAGACCGAAGTCCTGACCTCCGCCGCCTTCAAAGGCGATACGGTAGGTGTAGTTAACGAGCAGGTCGGTATAACCGGCTGGCGTGGTGGTGCCAAGGCGATCCGGGCCACCGTTGGTCAACAGTTGGATCAGCACGAAGTTGTTAAAGTTAAAGGCGAAGCTGGCGATCATCAGCGGCGTCAGCGGCTTGATCAGCAGCGGCAGCGTGATTTTAAAGAAGTTCTGGAATGGACCTGCGCCATCCATCGCTGAGGCTTCATACAGATCGTCAGGAATCGCTTTCAGCAAGCCCATGCAGAGGATCATCATGTACGGATAACCTAGCCAGGTGTTGACGATAATCAGCATCGTCCGTGCGGTAGTCGGGTCGCTGAACCAGGCGGGCTTCACGCCAAACAGCGCGCTCAGCATCATGTTGATTTCACCAAAGCTCTGGTTGAACAATCCTTTGAAAATCAAAATGGAAATAAACGATGGCACCGCGTAGGGCAGAATCAGCAGTACGCGGTAGATAGCTTTGCCGCGCAACGCTTCCCATTGCACCAGACAGGCCAGCACCATGCCGACTGCAACCGTTAAAAAGACAGTGATCAGTGAGAACATCACGGTCCAGACGAAAATCGCGAGGAACGGTTTCTGAATGCCTTCGTCGGTGAAGACGCGGGTAAAGTTTTTCCAGCCGGTAGTCACGGTGTAACCGGGGCTGAGTTTGTCGTCGCCCCAGTTGCCATCGGCGGTGATGGACTGGTAAAAGCCGATCTGGTCATTCGGACGATATTTTACGCCACTCTGGTTATTGGTCAGCGTACCGTCATCGCCCAGTGTGTAGAGCGGTTGTGTGCCAGAGAACTGGCGCAGGGAGCTCATCATCACTTTGTTGTCATCCGGGAGGATAGCGGTAATGTTGCTCAGTGCCTGACGATTTTGGGTAATCACGCGCAGATTTGCGCGCTCGCCTTCAGGCTGTGTGGCGCTTTCTTTCAGTTGCAGCTTTTGCTCGCCGCCAAATTTAAAGGCGTCGGAGAGATAATGCTTACCGGTTTCGCCATCGGTGAGCGCCAGTTGCCACTCATCACCTGCCGGATAAAGCCCGAAGTTATAGGTTTTGCCCGCTTGCCAGGAACGATCTAACAGAACTTCCTGGGCGCGTTCAAAAGTTAGCTGGTTAGTGCTGCTGTAGTTGGTAAAAGCAATGGCGATGGTACACACCAGAGGGAAGAGCACGAACAGCCCCATTCCTGCCATTCCCGGATAAACATAGCGCCAGGCGTAGGCTTTCCGGTTGGCGAAAATATACAGTCCCGCAGAACTTAAAATCAGCGTGGTAATGGCGAACAGGTACTCCCCTTGTGCGTACATTAAAACAACAAGGTAACCCACCAGCAGGCCAAGCAGACCTAACACTGACCATTTCAGTGCGTCGCTTTGCCACCAATGTTTCTTTTTAATGACATCCATGGGGTTCTTCCTCATTCCTGGACGGATAAATGATTACACCGCATCCGGCAACAACTGCCTGATGCGGCGCTGGCGCGTCTTATCAGGCTTACGTACAGTTCGTTTTTCCAGGTCGGATGAAGCATTACGCCGCTCCGACAACAACCGCCTGATGCGACGCTGACGCGTCTTATCAGGCCTACATATGTTTCGGTTTCGTAGGCCGGATAAGGCGTTCACGCCGCATCCGGCATTTAGCAGCATTACTTGGTGATACGACCCTGTGCATCTTTCAGCGCGGCATCAACAGTCTGACGACCGCTGGCGGCGTTGATCACTGCGGTACGCACGGCATACCAGAAGGCGGACATCTGCGGGATGTTCGGCATGATTTCACCGTTCTTGGCGTTATCCATAGTGGCGGCAATGCGTTGATCTTTCGCCAGCTGATCCTGGTAAGACTTCAGCGCCACGGCGCCCAGCGGTTTATCTTTATTTACCGCTTCCAGCCCTTCGTCAGTCAGCAGGTAGTTTTCGAGGAACTCTTTCGCCAGTTCTTTGTTCGGGCTGGCAGCGTTAATGCCTGCACTCAGAACGCCAACGAACGGTTTGGAAGGTTGTCCCTTGAAGGTCGGCAGCAGCGTCACACCGTAGTTCACTTTGCTGGTGTCAATGTTGGACCATGCCCACGGACCGTTGATGGTCATCGCCGTTTCACCTTTGTTAAAGGCCGCCTCTGCGATGGAGTAATCAGTATCCGCATTCATGTGTTTGTTTTTAACCAGATCAACCAGGAAGGTCAGACCTGCTTTCGCGCCAGCATTATCCACACCAACGTCTTTCACATTGTATTTGTCGTTTTCATACTTGAACGCATAACCACCGTCGGCAGCAATCAGCGGCCAGGTGAAGTACGGTTCTTGCAGGTTGAACATCAGCGCGCTCTTACCTTTCGCTTTCAGTTCTTTATCCAGCGCCGGGATTTCTTCCCAGGTTTTTGGCGGGTTCGGCAGCAGGTCTTTGTTATAAATCAGCGATAACGCTTCAACGGCTATCGGATAAGCAATCAGTTTGCCGTTATAACGTACAGCATCCCAGGTAAACGGATACAGCTTGTCCTGTAACGCTTTGTCTGGGGAGATTTCAGCCAACAGGCCAGATTGGGCATAGCCACCAAAGCGGTCGTGCGCCCAGAAAATAATGTCCGGACCATCGCCAGTGGCCGCAACCTGAGGGAATTTCTCTTCCAGCTTATCTGGGTGCTCAACGGTGACTTTAATTCCGGTATCTTTCTCGAATTTCTTACCCACTTCTGCGAGGCCGTTGTAGCCTTTATCGCCGTTGATCCAGATTACCAGTTTACCTTCTTCGATTTTGGCGAGAGCCGAGGCGGAAAACATCATCGTCGTCAAAACAGATAATGCGAGGATGCGTGCACCTGTTTTTATTTTCATAATCTCTGGTCCTTGTTGGTGAAGTGCTTGTGAAAACGCCTGAACGGACTCTAGTTTCTTTATACGGCAACCTCTTTCCATCCTCCTTGCCCCTACGCCCCACCTTCGTTTTATGTGATCTACATCGCAGAAACAGCAGTATTGCGGGAAGGCGCACACAAAATTGCCATGTTTTTTGCAAGCAATATCACGAATTTCCTTACTTTCCCTCGGATTAGTATGCAGACCCCATCTTCTCATCCTCCCGCCTCCTCCCCCATAAAAAAGCCAGGGGGTGGAGGATTTAAGCCATCTTCCGATGACGCATAGTCACTGCATCATGAATGTTGCTGTCGATGACAGGTTGTAACGAAGGGAGAAGGGCATGGCGAGCGTACAGCTACAAAATGTAACGAAGGCCTGGGGGGATGTGGTGGTATCGAAAGATATCAACCTCGACATCCACGAAGGTGAGTTCGTGGTGTTTGTCGGACCATCTGGCTGCGGTAAATCTACTTTACTGCGCATGATTGCCGGTCTTGAGACGATCACCAGCGGCGACCTGTTCATCGATGAAAAACGAATGAATGACACCCCGCCAGCAGAACGCGGCGTCGGCATGGTGTTCCAGTCCTATGCGCTCTATCCCCATCTGTCTGTGGCAGAAAATATGTCTTTTGGCCTGAAACTGGCAGGCGCGAAGAAAGAGGTCATCAACCAGCGTGTTAACCAGGTGGCGGAAGTGCTGCAACTGGCGCATTTGCTGGATCGCAAACCGAAGGCGCTCTCCGGCGGACAGCGTCAACGTGTGGCGATTGGTCGTACGCTGGTGGCCGAGCCAAGCGTGTTTTTACTCGATGAACCGCTTTCTAACCTTGACGCCGCGCTGCGTGTACAGATGCGTATCGAAATTTCCCGTCTGCATAAACGCCTGGGGCGCACGATGATTTACGTCACCCACGATCAGGTCGAAGCGATGACGTTGGCCGACAAAATCGTGGTGCTGGACGCCGGTCGCGTGGCGCAGGTCGGGAAGCCGCTTGAGTTGTATCACTATCCGGCCGACCGCTTTGTCGCCGGTTTTATCGGTTCACCGAAGATGAACTTTTTGCCGGTGAAAGTAACTGCCGTTGCAATCGATCAAGTCCAGGTTGAGCTGCCGATGCCAAACCTCCAGCAGGTCTGGCTGCCGGTTGAAAGCCATAACGTTCAGGTCGGCGCCAACATGTCGCTGGGCATTCGCCCAGAACATTTACTGCCAAGCGATATCGCCGACGTCATCCTTGAGGGTGAAGTTCAGGTGGTCGAGCAGCTCGGCAACGAAACGCAAATTCATATCCAGATCCCTTCCATTCGTCAAAACCTGGTGTACCGCCAGTCTGACGTGGTGTTGGTAGAAGAAGGTGCCACATTCGCTATCGGCCTGCCGCCAGAGCGTTGCCATCTGTTCCGTGAGGATGGCACTGCATGTCGTCGACTGCATCAGGAGCCGGGCGTTTAAGCACCCTTAAAAAAGACACAAAGCCTGTGACAGGCGATGTGAAAAAAGAAAAGCAATGACTCAGGAGATAGAATGATGATTACTCTGCGCAAACTTCCTCTGGCGGTTGCCGTCGCAGCAGGCGTAATGTCTGCTCAGGCAATGGCTGTGGATTTCCACGGTTACGCTCGTTCCGGGATCGGCTGGACAGGGAGCGGCGGTGAACAACAGTGTTTCCAGACCACTGGCGCTCAAAGTAAATACCGTCTTGGCAACGAATGTGAAACTTATGCTGAATTAAAATTGGGTCAGGAAGTGTGGAAAGAGGGCGATAAGAGCTTCTATTTCGACACTAACGTGGCCTATTCCGTAGCACAACAGAATGACTGGGAAGCCACCGATCCGGCCTTCCGTGAAGCGAACGTGCAGGGGAAAAACCTGATTGAATGGCTGCCTGGTGCCACCATTTGGGCCGGTAAGCGTTTCTATCAGCGTCATGACGTTCATATGATCGACTTCTACTACTGGGATATTTCTGGTCCTGGTGCCGGTCTGGAAAACATCGACGTTGGCTTCGGTAAACTTTCTCTGGCAGCAACGCGTTCTTCTGAAGCGGGCGGTTCTTCTTCTTTCGCCAGCAACAATATCTATGACTATACCAATGAGACTGCGAACGACGTCTTCGACGTGCGTTTAGCGCAGATGGAAATTAACCCTGGTGGCACCTTAGAGCTGGGTGTCGACTACGGTCGCGCTAACCTGCGTGATAACTATCGTCTGGTTGATGGCGCATCGAAAGATGGCTGGATGTTCACTGCCGAGCATACCCAGAGCATCCTGAAAGGCTTCAACAAGTTTGTTGTTCAGTACGCTACTGACTCGATGACCTCGCAGGGTAAAGGTCTGTCGCAGGGTTCTGGCGTTGCGTTTGATAACGAAAAATTTGCCTACAATATCAACAATAACGGTCACCTGCTGCGTATCCTCGATCACGGTGCGATCTCCATGGGCGACAACTGGGACATGATGTACGTGGGTATGTACCAGGATATCAACTGGGATAACGACAACGGCACCAAATGGTGGACCGTCGGTATTCGTCCAATGTACAAGTGGACGCCTATCATGAGTACCTTGCTGGAAGTGGGCTACGACAACGTCGAATCCCAGCGTACTGGCGACAAGAACAATCAGTACAAAATCACCCTCGCACAACAATGGCAGGCTGGCGACAGCATCTGGTCACGCCCGGCTATTCGTGTCTTCGCAACCTACGCCAAGTGGGATGAGAAATGGGGTTATGACTACAACGGTAGCTCTTCTTCCAACCCGAACTACGGCAAAGCTGTTCCGGCGAATTTCGAAGGCGGTAGCTTCGGTCGCGGTGATAGCGATGAGTGGACCTTCGGTGCCCAGATGGAAATCTGGTGGTAATAGCAATGTGTAGGCCGGATAAGGTGCTTGCACCGCATCCGGCAACCAATGCCTGATGCGACGCAGTCGCGTCTTATCAGGTCTACAACCGCTGCCGAATGTAGGCCGGATAAGGCGTTTACGCCGCATCCGGCATAAAAATAGGTTGTCATTATCTATAAGGGGCGTAAGCCCCTCTGATTATCGGGTTAAGCGCGCTATTGCCTGGCTACCGCTGAACTCCAGATTTTGAGGTGAAAACAATGAAAATGAATAAAAGTCTCATCGCCCTCTGTTTATCAGCAGGGTTGCTGGCAAGCGCGCCTGGAATCAGCCTTGCCGATGTTAACTACGTGCCGCAAAACACCAGCGATGCGCCAGCCATTCCATCTGCCGCGCTGCAACAATTAACCTGGACGCCAGTCGATCAATCTAAAACCCAGACCACCCAATTGGCAACTGGCGGGCAACAACTGAACGTCCCTGGCATCAGCGGTCCAGTCGCCGCATACAGCGTCCCGGCAAACATTGGCGAGCTGACCCTGACTCTGACCAGTGAAGTGAACAAACAAACCAGCGTATTTGCACCGAACGTGCTGATTCTTGATCAGAACATGACACCATCGGCCTTCTTTCCCAGCAGTTATTTCACCTACCAGGAACCTGGTGTGATGAGTGCAGATCGTCTGGAAGGCGTTATGCGCCTGACACCGGCGTTGGGGCAGCAGAAACTTTATGTACTGGTCTTTACCACTGAAAAAGATCTCCAGCAGACGACGCAACTGCTCGATCCGGCAAAAGCCTATGCCAAAGGCGTCGGTAACTCGGTGCCGGATATTCCAGACCCGGTTGCCCGTCATACCACTGATGGTCTGCTGAAACTGAAAGTGAAAACCAACTCCAGCTCCAGCGTGTTGGTGGGGCCTCTATTTGGTTCTTCCGCTCCGGCTCCGGTTACGGTAGGCAACACGGCGGCACCAGCCGCAGCCGTACCTGCTCCGGCACCGGCACCGGCGAAGAAAAGTGAACCTATGCTCAACGACACGGAAAGTTATTTTAATACCGCGATTAAAAACGCTGTCGCGAAAGGTGATGTTGATAAGGCGTTAAAACTGCTTGATGAAGCTGAACGCCTGGGCTCGACATCTGCCCGTTCCACCTTTATCAGCAGTGTAAAAGGCAAGGGGTAATTACGCCCCACAGTGCTGATTTTGCAACAACTGGTGCGTCTTCGGGCGCACCTTTTTTCTCTCCTTCCTGTGATTGTTGCGTTATTGTTGCGTATTAGATCACTTAATATGCTTTACATCTCCCGTTAACGCTTTTCTGCGATACAATGCCTTTACGTTATGTAACGGAGAGTTCGGCATGTCACACCCCGCGTTAACGCAACTGCGTGCGCTGCGCTATTTTGCAGAGATCCCTGCGCTGGAACCGCAACTGCTCGACTGGTTGTTGCTGGAAGATTCCATGACCAAACGTTTTGAACAGCAGGGAAAAACGGTGAGCGTGACGATGATCCGCGAAGGGTTTGTCGAGCAGAATGAAATCCCCGAAGAATTACCGCTGTTGCCGAAAGAATCCCGTTACTGGTTACGTGAGATTTTGTTATGCGCTGATGGAGAACCCTGGCTCGCCGGGCGTACCGTCGTTCCTGTGTCAACGTTAAGCGGCCCTGAGCTGGCGTTACAAAAATTGGGTAAAACGCCGTTAGGACGCTATCTGTTCACATCATCGACATTAACCCGGGACTTTATTGAGATAGGCCGTGATGCCGGACTGTGGGGGCGACGTTCCCGCCTGCGATTAAGCGGTAAGCCGCTGCTGCTGACCGAACTGTTTTTACCAGCATCACCGTTGTACTAAGAGGAAAAAAATATGGAGTGGAGTCTGACGCAAAATAAGCTGCTGGCGTTTCACCGCTTAATGCGTACGGATAAGCCAATTGGTGCGTTACTGCTGCTCTGGCCAACTTTATGGGCGCTATGGGTGGCGACACCCGGTGTTCCCCAACTCTGGATCCTGGCGGTGTTTGTCGCTGGCGTCTGGCTGATGCGTGCCGCCGGTTGTGTAGTGAATGACTATGCTGACCGTAAGTTTGATGGTCATGTTAAGCGCACGGCAAACCGACCGCTTCCCAGTGGCGCGGTGACGGAGAAAGAGGCGCGCGCGCTGTTTGTCGTGCTGGTGCTAATTTCGTTCTTACTGGTGCTGACGCTGAATACGATGACTATTCTGTTGTCGATTGCCGCGCTGGTGCTGGCGTGGGTTTACCCGTTTATGAAGCGTTACACCCATCTACCGCAAGTAGTGCTGGGGGCGGCGTTTGGTTGGTCGATTCCAATGGCTTTTGCCGCTGTGAGTGAATCGGTGCCGTTAAGCTGCTGGTTAATGTTCCTCGCCAATATTCTGTGGGCGGTGGCTTACGACACGCAGTATGCGATGGTTGACCGTGACGACGACGTGAAGATTGGCATTAAATCCACTGCGATTCTGTTTAGTCAATACGATAAATTGATTATTGGCATTTTGCAGGTTGGCGTACTGGTACTGATGGCGATTATTGGTGAGTTAAATGGATTAGGCTGGGGATATTACTGGTCAATTCTGGTCGCGGGCGCGCTGTTTGTTTATCAACAAAAACTGATTGCCAATCGCGAGCGTGAAGCCTGTTTTAAAGCGTTTATGAATAATAACTATGTTGGCCTGGTACTGTTTTTAGGGCTGGCAATGAGTTACTGGCATTTCTGATGATGTAAAAAAGCCGGATGACCATGACCATCCGGCTTTTTTTCTGGGAAAAGCTGCCTGATGCGCTGCGCTTATCAGGCCTACATAACACATCGCAATTTATTGAATTTGCAGGTCATGGTAGGCCGGATACATCCGGCAACGCTCACCAGTTACCCTTCGCCCTGCGTCGCACTCTCAATCGTTAAGCGCACATCGGACGTAATCAACTCCGCCAGCAACTGATAAACCTTCATCGTTTCTGCCGGTTCGGCGTCGCCGCTGTCGCTGATATACCCTTCATCACGCAGCGTCAGCACCAGAGAACTGAACACCGCTTTGTCGAAGAACTCCGGCGCGTTGATGCCGTGCAGCACGGAAAGACGTTGTGCCACAGTGCGGCTCTCTTTCTCCAGCGTACCGCGATTGATCGACGGGTTGGCGCTCAACAGCCAGAAAGTAATCGCATAACGTTGCAGCGTTTCGCGCGCACCTGCGGCAAGCAACTGAAGCGTGCGGGAGTGCGCCGGATTGATATGCAACTCATCATCTTGCAGCGTAATCAGCCCCTGGCGTTGCATTTCATTCGCCAGCGCATCAATAACGCCCGGCAACTCGTCACGCTCCCAGCGCAGGAACAGCTCCGCTTTTAGCATTGGGTAAAGCACATTGACGTGCTCCATCAACACTTCGCGGGAGATGTGCCGATGCTGGGTGACAATTGCTGCCATCAGCGAAGGCAGAACCAACATATGCGCAATGTTGTTGCGATAGTAGGTCATCAGCACCGCTTGCTCGCGCGGCAGGATAATAATGTCGCCGATGGTGTCTTTCTCGACTTCAAACTTGTTCATTTGCAGCGCGTGATCAATCAGCTCACCGGCGCTGGCTGAAGGAACGGTAGAGTCCGTGGAGTAAGGCACGTTGCGCATCAAATCGAGATAACAATTAAGCTGCTCAGTCAATTGCTCGCGAGTGAGTGAACGCTGACGTGACGCCAGCAGCGCAGTACAGCACAGGTTCATGGCGTTAGCCGCGCCTGCGTTGTTAATGCGCACCATCAGATCGGCAGCAATGTTATTGACCGTCGGCGTTAACCAGGCCGGGCGTACAGCTTCGATAGGGTCAATAGATTCACGCCAGTCCGGCACGTGCTGGTTGAGATAGGTCATCAACGGCATTGGTTCACCGAAGTTGACATACCCCTGACCGAGATTACGCAGCTTGCTTAAACCGCGCAGCATCTGCGGCAGGCTCTCTTTCTCTTTCGTCGCGCCGCGCAGCTCTTTGGCGTAAGTACCCACTTCCATGACGTGCTCATAACCGATGTAGATCGGAATCAACGTAATCGGACGTGTACCGCCACGCAGCATCGCCTGAATGGTCATCGACAGCGTGCCGGTTTTCGGATCAAGCAAACGCCCTGTACGCGAACGACCGCCTTCCACAAAGTACTCAACGGAATAACCACGGCTGAACAGTTCGCCGAGATATTCACGGAAGACGGTAGAGTAGAGTTTATTGCCTTTAAAAGTACGGCGAATAAAGAACGCACCCAGACGGCGGAAAATCGGCCCGGCAGGCCAGAAGTTCAGGTTGATCCCGGCGGCGATATGCGGTGGCACCAGCCCCTGGTGATACAACACGTAGGAGAGCAGCAGGTAGTCCATGTGGCTACGGTGGCATGGCACATACACCAGCTCATGACCGTCATGAGCCAGCTGGCGAACGCGTTCGGCATTATGGACGTTGATGCCCTGATAGAGCCGGTTCCAGGTGAAGCCCAGAATACGGTCAGTCAGGCGGATCATCTCGTAAGAGAAATTCGCCGCAATCTCTTCCATCAGCGCAATCGCGTTCTGCTGCGCTTTTTCATGGGAGATTTTTTTGCTGCGTGCTTCATCTTCTACCGCTTTGGCAATTGCACGTGAGGCGAGCAGCTTATTGAACAAATCCTGACGAGCAGGCAAGCGTGGACCCACGGCAGCAAGACGCTGACGGGCAAAGTGCATACGCGCCACACGCGCCAGTTTTTGGGCGATAGTTTTATCTGTGCCGTGTTCATCAGCCATGCGGCGTAGCGAAACTGACGGCGAGAAACGCACAAAGCTATCGCGACCAAGCCACAGTACGGCGAAAAATTTCTGTACGCCGTTGAGCATACGTAGTGGCGGGTTTACTTCGCCTTTTTCACGTCCTGGCGCACGACCAAACATCACCGATACCGGCACCATCTGCACATCCAGATTTGGGTTGCTACGGTGCAGATCGAGATAGTCGTGGAACAGCTTGATAGACTCTTCTTTCGGCGTGTAATAGGTGAAAACACGCGGCCCGCCATGAATAAACACATAGCGCGGCAGTAGCGTGCCGTCTACCTCCAGCGGCTCTAATGGATCAGGCAGGTCATGCGCCAGACACTGGGCGCGCAACGTCAGCAAATCCGCTTTTGAGTTGTACGGTAAAACGTACATAATTGGACGAGAGGTATCGAGCCCCAATTCCGGGGCAGGATCTGCCGGAATAGACTTGCTTTTTACCAGGATGCTTAATGGTAAATTCAGTAATTTGTAGTAAATTCGTGGCCAGCCGGACATAAACGATGTAAAGCCTCTGGTTAATAATGCAAATGCGCGGGAAGGATAGCAGAAAGTCATGGGAAATTCTGTGGTATCCGCTTATGTTTCGCGCGGCGCTACGCTACCGGAATCATCGGATTCAACGGTACACTGATATTGACGCTCATAATGTAAAAAGGTTCTTTCAATGGCCAATAATACCACTGGATTCACTCGAATTATCAAAGCCGCTGGCTATTCCTGGAAAGGTTTACGCGCTGCATGGATCAACGAAGCGGCATTCCGTCAGGAAGGCGTGGCGGTATTGTTGGCGGTGGTCATCGCTTGCTGGCTGGATGTGGACGCGATTACCCGCGTACTGCTTATTAGCTCCGTTATGTTGGTGATGATTGTGGAAATTCTCAATAGCGCCATCGAAGCGGTGGTTGATCGTATTGGCTCTGAATACCACGAGCTTTCCGGGCGGGCAAAAGATATGGGGTCCGCAGCGGTGCTGATCGCGATTATCGTCGCTGTGGCAACCTGGGTCATTCTGTTATGGTCACATTTTGGATAACCCTTCCAGAATTCGATAAATCTCTGGTTTATTGTGTAGTTTATGGTTCCAAAATCGCCTTTTGCTGTATATACTCACAGCATAACTGTATATACACCCAGGGGGCGGAATGAAAGCGTTAACGGCCAGGCAACAAGAGGTGTTTGATCTCATCCGTGATCACATCAGCCAGACAGGTATGCCGCCGACGCGTGCGGAAATCGCGCAGCGTTTGGGGTTCCGTTCCCCAAACGCGGCTGAAGAACATCTGAAGGCGTTGGCACGCAAAGGCGTGATTGAAATTGTTTCCGGCGCATCGCGTGGGATTCGTCTGTTGCAGGAAGAGGAAGAAGGGTTGCCATTAGTAGGTCGTGTGGCTGCCGGTGAACCGCTTCTGGCGCAGCAGCATATTGAAGGTCATTATCAGGTCGATCCTTCCTTGTTCAAGCCGAATGCCGATTTCCTGCTGCGCGTCAGCGGAATGTCGATGAAAGATATCGGCATTATGGATGGCGACTTGCTGGCAGTGCATAAAACTCAGGATGTACGTAATGGTCAGGTCGTTGTCGCACGTATTGATGACGAAGTTACCGTTAAACGTCTGAAAAAACAGGGCAATAAAGTCGAATTATTGCCAGAAAACAGCGAGTTTAAACCGATTGTCGTTGACCTTCGTCAGCAGAGCTTCACCATTGAAGGGCTGGCGGTTGGGGTTATTCGCAACGGCGACTGGCTGTAACAGATCTCTGATACCGCGATGCCGCCTGGCGTCGCGGTTTGTTTTTCATCTCTCTTCATCAGGCTTGTCTGCATGGCATTCCTCACTTCATCTGATAAAGCTCTCTGGCATCTCGCCTTACCTATGATTTTCTCCAATATCACCGTTCCGTTGCTGGGGCTGGTTGATACGGCGGTCATTGGTCATCTTGACAGTCCGGTTTATCTGGGCGGCGTGGCGGTTGGCGCAACGGCGACCAGCTTTCTCTTTATGCTGTTGCTATTTTTGCGCATGAGCACCACCGGGCTTACTGCGCAGGCGTATGGTGCCAAAAATCCTCAGGCATTAGCCCGTGCGCTGGTGCAACCGTTGCTGCTGGCGCTGGGGGCTGGGGCGTTAATTGCGCTATTGCGTACACCGATTATCGATCTGGCGCTGCATATTGTTGGTGGCAGTGAAGCCGTGCTGGAACAGGCGCGGCGCTTTCTTGAAATTCGCTGGCTAAGCGCACCGGCGTCACTGGCAAACCTGGTATTACTTGGCTGGTTGCTCGGCGTGCAATATGCCCGTGCGCCGGTTGTCCTGTTAGTGGTGGGTAATATCCTCAACATTGTGCTGGATGTCTGGCTGGTGATGGGGCTGCATATGAACGTGCAGGGCGCGGCGCTGGCAACGGTCATCGCAGAATATGCGACGTTGCTGATCGGCCTGCTAATGGTGCGTAAAATCCTCAAACTACGCGGTATTTCCGGCGAAATGCTGAAAACAGCCTGGCGGGGGAACTTCCGTCGCTTGCTGGCGCTTAACCGCGACATCATGCTGCGCTCACTGCTGTTGCAACTCTGTTTTGGTGCAATAACGGTACTTGGCGCGCGACTGGGGAGTGACATAATCGCCGTTAACGCGGTTCTGATGACGCTACTCACCTTTACCGCCTATGCGCTGGATGGTTTTGCCTACGCGGTTGAAGCGCATTCAGGTCAGGCGTACGGTGCGCGCGACGGGAGCCAGTTACTGGATGTCTGGCGCGCAGCGTGCCGTCAGTCGGGGATCGTAGCGTTGCTGTTTTCTGTGAGTTATTTGCTGGCAGGGGAACACATCATTGCGTTGCTGACGTCATTAACCCAGATTCAGCAGCTAGCCGATGGCTATCTTATCTGGCAGGTCATTTTACCGCTGGTCGGTGTCTGGTGTTATCTGCTGGACGGCATGTTTATAGGTGCAACGCGCGCCGCCGAAATGCGAAACAGTATGGCGGTGGCAGCAGCAGGGTTTGCTCTTACGCTCCTCACGTTGCCGTGGTTGGGTAATCATGGTTTGTGGCTGGCGTTAACCGTCTTTCTGGCGCTGCGCGGGCTTTCTCTGGCGGCTATCTGGCGTCGTCACTGGCGCAACGGAACCTGGTTTGCCGGAGCGTGACGGTTAAATATTCTGAATAAATAATCCTAAGCCAAATTCCTGACTACACTTAATCCCACGTTCAGAAGAAAAGCGAGCGTACTCTCATTCACCACCTAACGATGAGGACTTGAATATGAATAAAGACGAAGTCGGCGGTAACTGGAAACAGTTCAAAGGTAAAGTGAAAGAGCAATGGGGCAAACTGACCGATGATGATATGACGGTCATTGAAGGTAAACGTGATCAGTTAGTGGGTAAAATCCAGGAACGTTACGGTTACCAGAAAGATCAGGCAGAGAAAGAGGTCGTGGACTGGGAAACCCGCAATGAATACCGCTGGTAATTAATCCCTCCTGCCCGACGTGTACAAGGATGTACGCCCTCTTAACGAGGTTTCTTTTTCACCTGAATAGAGTGGTCATGATGGCACTGTTCAGGGTGACGACACGCTTCTACTTCTACACATGCTGAACATAATCCATGTGCTTCAATCACATTATGCCGCAGGGCAAAACCCATTTTTGCCGCCAGCGTATGCATGATGTCCTCCACACCTTCCGCACATTCTTCTTTCACTGCGCCGCAGCGATCGCAAATAAACATCGCTGAAGTATGCGTTGGTTGATCGAACAGGTGACAGAGCACATAGCTGTTGGTGGACTCAACTTTATGCACAAAACCTTGTTCAAGCAGAAAATCGAGCGCGCGATAAACCGTTGGCGGCTTGGCCTGCGGCTCTGCTTCACGCAGTAAATCAAGCAGATCGTAGGCGCTGATTGCTCCTTCCTGCAGACTCATCAGGCGCAACACTTCAAGGCGCTGCGGGGTCAGGCGCACATTACGCTGCGCACAGAGTTTTTCAGCCTGCGCTAATAACTCCTGCGTTGTGGTCTTTTCCATTGGGCACCTCAAAGTGGGGTTAAGAATGTCCTTACTTTACCATAGTTCTCACTTAAACGCCGAGAACAGGGCGTCATAGCTGCCGCATTGCCTGATCGCATATTTGTTATGCTATAGTAGCGCCCCAAATTCACCAGGTGCTTAAAAAAACGCCATGTCAGCAGAATCACAAACCGCTTATCCCGCATACCGTTTCTCCATTGCCCCGATGCTCGATAGGATGTATCGTTTTTGAAAAACAATTGGTTATACACGTTGTGGGAGCCTATTGGGAACCTTTTATTCTTAGAAACATCATTTTCTCATCATTACAATTGATCATGATTAAAGCCAGCTATAAACTTGATAAAAAAGGTAACTGGTTGCTTAGGTTCAAGTGGGCACACCATAAGAGGCTCATGTTAGTGATGAAGCAACCCATGAAGTATCGATAATAATTACAAAGTTCACTATCTTTGAGGTTTCTTATATGTTTTGCGAAGAAAAAGTAGCTCAAATGGCTGCACACCTACTTCTTAAGCGAGGTGGGCGCATGGCATATCTGAAATTGATGAAGCTGCTCTATCTGTCTAACCGCAAGTCGATTTTGAAGCATGGCAGGATGATCGGCGAAGATAGCCTTTACTCTATGAAATTTGGACCAGTCATGTCGAATACGCTGAACTTGATTCGTGGTAAGGCTGAAGGCATTGGTTACTACTGGTCAACTTGATAGAGTGATGTGTTGTTGCGTTCAGAGCCGAGGGAAATGGATGCAGACGAGGTCTTTGATGTTGAGCCGTACAGATATCCGTATTTTAGATGAAATCTATTCTCTGTATGGGCATATGAACCGATTTGATCTCGCAAACATGACGCATTTAGAAAGCGTTTGTCCAGAGTGGTACGATCTAGGCTATTCCCGTAAGCCTATAGACCTGAAAGAAATGCTGATCAGTGAGGGAAAAAGTGAGGATGAGGCTAATCGTATAATTGGTAAAATGGAAGAATCTCAGAAACTTAAGGAATTTTCTTTGCAATTATCATGACTGATATATCAGCCATACAGGAAAGGAACCGTGCTTGCCTCAACCGTGCCATGCAATCATCTTCATGTGATTTGTAATGATCCTGTTTATTACCCCGTTAACGATTGTTATTGTGTTTTGGTTGTTAATATTTCTAGTATCAAGTATGGTGTCCCCCGCGATCCGTCTTGCGTCTTGAATTCTGGTGATCATCGCTTTATCAAGCATCCAAGTTATGTTGTTTACGCTGAAGTTATAATTTAGTGGGGAATCTTTAAGCGAAAAATTCACAAGGGGCAAGTTTTCGATATAATTATTGGTAAAATGGTATTCATGACAGCACGTTGTTGACAAATAATAGCTAATTATGTTAGGGGTTATTTGAATGAAGCTTGTAGGAATAACTAGACTTAGTTTGGTAACAAATAAAACTTTAGGCTCTTTCAGAGCTACCAAGGATAAGTCATTGCCTGATGCAAAACAGGTCGTGTTCACAAAAGAAAGATTAGAGAAGAGATTAAAGCTTTTCTCAAATTTTTGCTTACCTACTTATTTGTCTTTGATAAAAGCAGATTCGGACGTTCATGCCATTTTGCTTATTAATGAAGATTTGCCAGAACCATATAAAGGTCAAATAAAGCAACTTGTATCAGGTAAAGAAAATATCCATTTGATTGAGATGGGCGATGATGCTGACATAGCAACTACAGCTAAATCTGTTATAAGTAATATTACAACTAACGAGCAAATTTTCACTTTTAGATATGATGATGATGACTGTCTGCCTACAAACTACGCTCAAATGATAAAAGAGAGGGTTTCACCAGACGCGGACCAGTTAGTGGTATCATTGAACAAAGGATACATGCTAAGCCGTGTGAGTGAACATGAATTTGGAATTAATGTTCGTAAATATCCATTGAATGCCTTCGGTTTAGGTGTCGTTTCAGCTCCAAACAAATTAAAGACTATATTTGAGTTGGGTGCTCATACAAAAATCACCCTTCCTACAATCCATGACACAGATAATATTGGATGGCTTTCTGCAGTCCACGACAATAACGATAGCAGAATAGGCCCAATGCTGGCTCCAATATCTGGTCCTGATAAAATTCTTGAGGTAACAAAAAATATCTTTCCTTATCTCACGATGGAAGCACTCTATGCCCTGCCCTTCAGACGTGCGCCGGATGCATAAAAACGCTAAACCATAAAATACTCAAACTCGGTCAAGTGCCGAGTTTTTACTTTACAAATACTTTCACAAAAGCCCTATACCTAAACTTTAACAGAGTAGTAATTCTTTACTGCAAGTAGCTATTGATGGTATGAATGGCATAGTTAAGCCTAGATTTTGAAGTGCCAACAGGGAAACTGTTGGTATTTCATATTTGAACGCGACACCCACCCGGCCTTATACCAATGCCCAGCAAAGGTGGGTAATCAATCAGCATTCAGGAGCAATGCTTTATCTATGATGATCTGCTTTACACTCTCCTGGGGGCAGATCAAATGTCTGGCGTACATGGTGAAGGCGGCTTCCTGCGCATGGCAATTCAGGTCGCCATGCGCGTTCCGTGGATCAAACAGGGTATTGAAGAGTTCATTCATCGCGCTATCGATATTCATCTTGCTTTCAAGTACGGTAAGGTATGCCCGGAGGGTGATCGCCCGTACAAAATCGAATTCTACTCCGTGAATCTCAGAGCACAACTATAACCGTGACTCGCAGGTACATTACCATCGTTACGCAAGTCCTCGATGCCGTCAGTAATAACCGCGTCCTCGCCAATTCTGATGTATTCAAACATTACCTGCTCTGCGATGTGCTGGAGATTGACGAAAAAATCTCTGAATCGCTGGTGAACGAACTGAAAGTTAAAAGCGAGGATGACGATCACCTGATGGATTCCATCATCAAAACACTGCACAGGAACTGGCGCAAATCTTTTAATCGGTCTTTAAATAGAGAAACGATAATGACTGATGTTTTGAAAACGGTTACTGACAGCTTTTGTCACTATAGCAATGCATAAAAAGATCACCAGAACGCGCGACAGTATGTATTAAGAGCAGTTAAAACCATACTTGAAAGCAAGGAAACTTAGGAGGGTTTACGCCTTGGTGAGCTTTTCGGCTATTACGGTCACGGTCGCTGCCAGCAGACCGGTGAACTGGAGGTACCGGAAACCTGCGTGATCATGGAGGAATACCGCCCGGTCGTAATCGATAATGTACCAGCTTGCCGCACAGTGGCTATATTCGTTGACGACAACAGGAAATCATTAACACAGAGCCTGGTAAAATTGTCGCAACGATGATCGAAAGTCATGTTGGTGATTGGAACTGGGCCACTGGACTGGTAGGCGTGAGTCTGGGAAAATCGCTGTAAGCACCAGCTTCCATGGAATGGATAATGTGAAGAGGTGGAGGAGCTTTACCAATTCACGATGGGAAATCGGGTTCAGAAACCTGAAAAGCAGCCTGTTGAACAATACCCTAGTACTGAGAAGTCGTAAAGTTGAGCCGCCGTAACAGGAGGTTTATAGTATGTTACTAGCTTACAACCTGATACGGCGTGAGGCAACAAAAGCGGCAGAGAAACACAAAAAAGTGGCATCCCCAGGGAACATCCTGAAACGACTGGAGAATTTGCGGGGGGTGGCATAACAAAACGCCCCAGACCATCAAGGACGAGGGCGGTTAAAATATCAAAAACCCGTTATCCGATGAAACGAAACGCAGTGCCGCTCCACTTAAGTGAACGGCATTGGCCTTAAGGCGGTTTTTTTCTTTAGTTATGTTCTTTGCTCTTTTGTTTGCCTGTTCTGACCTGTTCCCACTCGATGCGTCCTTCTTCTCGTCTTTTGTCTATGTATTCCGCAAGATCCTGAATATTGATGCAGCGTTTTGCTTTTTGTGATGTACCGATGCGATATGTAGGTACAGGCAACTTACAAGCGTTTGCTTTTGCTTCTGCTGTGGCTGGACTCATACCAAAGTATTTTTGACTAACTGCTGAGAGTTCAATGTTTAGGGTATTGAATTCAGCCATCAGTAAAAACAAGGTATTCATATCATTTCTCCATCATAACCGGCTGCACCCGGTGAGTTACTTATTCATTTCAATAATATTATTTTCTATCATTGATTTATTTAAAACCAAAGAAGGAGCAAGATGGTTGTCTATTTTAAATAATGCATAACTTTTAAACCGTTGGTGATATCCGTAACCAATAAGGATGCTAGAAAAATCTCTTAATTCATCTTCTTTAAGAACATGAAAATGAAATGGGTTGTCGCCATTTATGGACAATGAAGCATCTATTATGCAGTATTTCTCTCCGTTGTCATTTGCATAGAAAAAATATAAGACATTCTGTTTGTTAAGACAATGTCATTAAATTTTATTATGTCTGGAATTATTTTGTTTTTCATATTTAGTGCCACATGTTTATTTTCAGAAATACATTTGATTTCATCTCCAGATGTCGTGATTATATAAAAATGAAACTTATCAGAAATATCTAACTTAACTACGCCATCATTATTATAAAGGCTGCTAAATTTTGGTAGTTCAACTTTTAAAGAATCATAGTTCTTTAGAAGAAGAGGGGAGTCAAATTTAATAACTTGTAGTATCCCTTTCCCTTCAACCTCCATATTGATTGAAGATATAGCAATTGCATTATCTCTTTTATTAGTCAGGATTATGGTTGATATATGCATGTCATATATTTACTTACATTTTTTGAATACGACACTGTCACCTTTTTTGATATTTTTTGTACGCCAAAATATATAGTGAATCCTGCGGCAAAAATAGATAAAAATTTAATGTCAAATAAGGACCATAACCACATTAGTTGCTCAATTGCTTCAGAGTTAATCATTTGCTTTACCATTATCGCTGTAATACAACACATGTGCGTATATATACGCAATGCAATTATTTTGCAAGTGCTTCATTTACTATCAATAGCTACGTCACGTTATCGTTTAATGGTTCTTTATAGGGGCGGCAATAGTTAAAATTATCGCTTCCGCAAACGCCCCCGCAGGGGCAATTGCGGTAATGAAATCAGGCGGTGAAAGTACCAATAAAGGTTTCTACTTTGCTGTCTTTGAATTTTTCAACAAGCAGATCACGAAATTCGTTAGCCATTTCTTCCTGCACTGCTTCCAGCTGAATAATGCGCAGAACCAGTACAGGACGATCGCCAGTGATAATGCTGAGGCGTAATTTAAACGGACGTTCTTTCAGACCTTCAAACGGAACGCATTTAAATTCAAATGCCACTGGCATAATGTCTTTGGTCTTCGCTTCGACAGACTCCATCAGGGAGCGTTTGCCGCTGAAGTCATTATCTTCAAAATCAGCGGTCTGGTTCGCTTCAATTGTGATTTTACGGATCGCCGCAGCCGCTTTGGTTGCCTGAATGGCGTCACCATTAGCATCAAAGCCCACAAGGTAGTCGGCCCAGTCTTCAATCCATTCTGCCAGTGACTTCTGGGAGTTACGCTCGCCGTTCACAGACAACAGGGCAGAGAACGGTGCTGTCTTTTTCAGTTTGAGAGTGGCGGTGTTATCTGCGTGACCTGGTTCATCAATAGTACCCAGGTTAAGCACACTGACGGCACGCATATTATCAGCATCGATAAAGCAGCGGGTGCCTTCATCTGCAAGATCTTTAGAATAACGGGTAAAGTCATCGATGCTGGCAGTGGAAAGCGCACCACGGAAACGGAAGCGATTTAAATTAAATTTTTCCAGATCATGAATGCGGAAATTCTCAGGCAATGCCACAGCATCGGCACCAATCTTACTGATAATTTCATTAACACCCTGAGCAGAAATAAGGGCATGGATTTGATTAATTGCGGTTGCGTCTAAGTTCTGAGACATAATAAGTCCTCACTATATAAAGATATTCAGTGATGAGATAAATAATCAGCTTATTAATAACGTATTAATGACCTGCTGCGCGGAGTTTTCCGTCAGGTTCACCGGCAAGAGTCAGTAATTGTCCCTGGTCTTCCTGCAGAATAGTCAGGCGACCACCGCGATTGACATACATCGGCGTTTCGGTGGTGTCTTCTTCGGAAATTTTCCCGCGGTTAGTCGGGCGAACATATGAGAGTTTGTGTTTGATTTTCACACGGTTCTCATCAAATGGTTCGATTTCCAGGTTGAGTGAGACCTTACCTTTGGTTTTCGTGTTCATCACACCTGAAGCGACTTCACTGAGAACTGCGCCGATTTTGGTTTCAAATACGCCGCCGTCCAGCTCCCCGATAAATGCCTGCACATCAGTACTGCGTTCGCTAGCCATTTTGCTGCTCCTCATCATATCGACCCTGCAAGGTCGGTTGGTTTCTCCACAAAACAGAGAAGAACACCTGCGGTGACTGCCGCCCGGATGGATTGGGTTATGAGCCCGTCGTCCGGTGATGCTCTTCTCTGTTTTGTAAAAAGAGCGGTACCAGCCGGAAGCAAGTGTACAAACTGGTACCGCCAAAGCAGTGGCTGTTGTGGTGGGGTTGTCACTCAGGCGTATGGTCAACCTGACAATCCGGTGTCCTCAACGGGGAAAGAGTAACCCCGCCATACTTACCGCCGCGCCATTTCGCGGATTACCACAACGCTGAGAGCACTTAGCCAGTTACGGCACCACACTTTGTCGCGGTTCCATAAATGCCCTCATCGTTGCACCCTGGTCTCTTCCCAGGTGTCAAACCGAACCGCCACGCTGGTTAGGCGTCTTATCAGCATCATCATTGACTTGCACATTCCGGCTACCTGGTTTGTTTGCCCGAGCAAGGAGTGGATTGTCCCCTTTAACGTCCCCAGACCGCTAACGACGCATGTGCCATACGCCGTGTTACAACCAAATTTTGTTAGTACCTTGTTTGTAGGTCTGGAAAGAAAGATAAAATGAAGTTGCGCATTATGCAAGTGTTTTTATTGCGAGATATGCAATTTAGTGGGTAATGAAAAGCCACCTTCTGGTGGCTAATTGATGTTGAGGTAGGGGGTTAATTGTGTCGCTTAAGGGTTTGTGACTGACTGATTAAGACCTTTCCAAAGACCATAAACCGGTGTTCGTTTTCGCTGGTAATTCCCCATTCGCGGTAAATCTGATTATCAGAAATTACCAGCAGTTTATCAGGTATCATTTGCAGTCGTTTGACGTAAATTTTATCATCAAAACCAAATACATATATACCATCCCCATCAAACTGATTGATACTGATATCAACGAAGATGAGATCTCCTGGCTCAATGGTTGGACACATACTGTCCCCACGAACGTTGATAACTTTAATGTGATTTGCTGGTCGTCCACCAAACATCGATACAGCATTATCAGTTCTGTATTCAATGGCATGAATCACATCAATGACATCACCGCCCTGGATAAGGCCATTTCCCGCACTGGCACTGACATCCAGCATTTCAATACGGAATACATCCTTCACCTGCGCAACATCCTCACTAATACTGTTTTTACATACAGTATTACTTTTGAGGTCTGAGGTAAAGAGATCAGCAATATCAACACCTAAGCTCCTGGCAATATTACTCAGGGCTTGTTCAGTGAATTGTTTCTGCTTACCTGTTTCGAGGCGCGAGATATTCGCCGCATCCACTCCTATTGCTTCAGCGAGATCGGCGATTTTCATGTTCTTCGCCTGGCGAAGTTGTCTGACTCGATTTCCTATGTTCATGCGTTTATTACATTTCTTTATTGCGCGTTAAGCAAATCAACTTGCGCAAAATATTTGCGTGAAATAATATGCTCATCACGCAATATGTGGAGGTTATATGCAATCACCATTACGGAATGTGCGTAAGGCGCACGGATTTACTTTGCAGCATGTTGCTGCGGGCGTTCAGGTCAATCCAGCGACGCTGAGTCGTATTGAAAGACTGGAACAAATTCCATCTATCGATCTTGCAGAACGTCTGGCCAATTTTTTTAAGGGTGAAATCAGCGAAATGCAGATTCTTTATCCGGCACGTTTTCAATCTAGCCAAAACCAGAATGGGTTTAAACCACAGGAACAGGAGGTAAGCCGTGGGTAAGCATCATTGGAAAGTGGAAAAACAACCTGAGTGGTACGTGAAAGCTGTCAGAAAAACTATCGCGGCATTGCCTGGGGGTTACGCTGAAGCTGCTGACTGGCTGGATGTAACAGAGAACGCTTTATTCAACCGCCTTCGTGCAGATGGCGATCAGATTTTCCCGCTGGGATGGGCAATGGTTTTACAGCGCGCGGCTGGCACTCACTACATTGCGGATGCTGTCGCACAGTCTGCTGGTGGGGTGTTCGTATCGCTTCCTGAAATTGAGGAAGTAGAGAACGCCGATATAAACCAGCGCCTGCTGGAAGTCATCGAACAGATCGGGAATTACTCAAAGCAGATTCGTTCGGCAATCGAAGACGGTGTAGTGGAACCGCATGAGAAGACAGCAATTAACGACGAACTGTATCTGTCAATTTCGAAGCTCCAGGAGCATGCAGCACTGGTCTACAAAATCTTCTGCGCTCCAGAAAAGAGTGACGCCCGCGAGTGTGCAGCTCCGGGCGTCGTGGCGTTTTGTGTCTGTGGAGAAACTAACGCATGAACAGTTTAACGGCAAATAACCGTTTGTCGCAACAGCTGGTGGTCAGTGTCGCTGAACACCTGTTGTTACGGCATGAATGCAGATTACCAAATCACCTGGCTGTAAGTAACCACAGAGAACTTTACCTGACTGTGGGGGGCGAGTTGTGCAGGAACTTAACCGCTGGTTTCGTGACGGAAGAGGGCTTTATGTCCATGTTATTCGTTGGGAGCCAGAAACACATCGCGTTATCTATCTTCGCAAAGACTACCCGCATGAGTGCTTTAGTCCTTTGTGGAAATTCAGGCGTGATTTTGTTGAGTGTGAAGGACCACCAGCACATTGATTCTGCCATTCCGGGACGTTACACTGTTCAGGCACCTTATAAAGCGGGTGCCGGGATTGGCGTCCTGGAATTGCATACGGCGACAATTGGCGCGTTAGCGTCTTTTTTGTTGCTACAACTCAGCTATACCCAAATTATGGTGGGCTGGGTGGGGGCACCGAAAGGTGCGCCGGTTTCCGTATGCGCCGGTTACGCCAACCCTGCTCAGTTCACCACCAGCGAAATTGGCGTTTCCGGTGGTGGAAGTTATCCATTGCATACGGAGGCTGCCATCATGGCTACGATCCCTGCCTTAGTACAACCTGAACTTTGCATTATTGCAGACAAAGTTGTTACTTCTTCTCTGGCTGTTGCTAGTTATTTCGGCAAACAACACAAAAATGTCATTCAAAAAATTGCGTCTCTTGAATGCTCTGCCGAATTTACTGAGCTGAATTTCCAGCTCAGTGAGTACATCGACGCATCAGGCCGAAAACTACCTTGCTATCAAATAACCCGCGACGGCTTTGCGTTTCTTGCTATGGGTTTCACGGGTAAACGTGCTGCCCAGTTCAAAGAGGCATACATCAATGCCTTTAACCAGATGGAGAAACAGCTTTCAAAGCCCGCTGTACCGAGCGACGTTGCACATAACGCCAGCGTTCTCTATTCCTACATTTCATCAATTCATCAGGTCTGGCTGCAGCAGCTTTATCCTATGTTGGCAAAAGCCGAATCTCCGCTGGCTGTTAGCTTGTATGACTATATTAATGATGCTTCGGCACTGGCCTGCCTCATAAATTTGTCGCTGAACCCTTCAGAGGTAAGGGGGCGCAAATGATCCGGAATATTTTCAAACGGTTTACCAATCAGACTTTCCGTTGTCCTCGTCCGGGTCAGTGGTACACCACACCTGCAGGGCATGTTCTACGTGTTAGCCTGGTTGACCGTGAATGTCAGAAGGTGATTTGTGAACCGCTGGGCCGTAGTTACCGCGTCAGTATGCCGCTTATAGCCTTTCGCTCCGGAAAAAACATGAAGCATCTCGGAGGTGCTGCATGAGTATGGAGCTGATGGTTAAAGCGATGAAAATTCGAGTGGGAAATCCATTGCGAAAACTGGTTCTGATTAAGCTGGCTGATAATGCCAGCGATCAGGGCGAGTGCTGGCCCAGCTATCAGCATATCGCTGATCAGTGCGAGATTAGCAAACGTTCTGTGATGAATCATATTGCGGCCCTCTGTGAGTCCGGGCTGGTAAAAAAAGTCACCCGGAAAGGTGAAAAAGGTAACTCAAGTAATATCTATCTTCTTCATCTTGATAGTGCAGGAGATTCACTAGGGGGTAGTGCAAATAATTCACTATCTGGTGCAGCAAATTCACCAGGTAGTGCAGGAGTTGCACCAGGGGGTAGTGCAGGAGATTCACCCAGAACCAGTCACTCTTTTGAACCAGTCAAAGAATCAGTCAATGAACCAATAGCTTTTGGTGCATCTGCTGATGAGTCTGTGCGAGTTCGTTCAAACCGACCGGAATACTCTCCGGAGTTTGAGCAGGCATGGCTGGCATATCCCAAACGTGCTGGTGGCAATTCAAAATCTGCAGCCTTCAAAGCCTGGAAAGCCCGTTTGAATGAGGGGGTAAACCCCGAAACCATGCTGGAAGGTGTGAAACGCTACGCGGGCTGGGTATCTGCGATGGGTAACAGTGGCACACAATTTGTGAAACAGGCTGTCACGTTCTTTGGTCCGGATCGTCATTTCGAAGAATCCTGGGAAGTTCCTGCGGTATCTGCAGCCAGACGTGAGGATCCGTACTTCAAAGCCAGTTACGACAACGTGGACTACAGCCAGATCCCGGCAGGATTCAGGGGGTGATCATGAGTCTTTTGAATGAAGTTCAGAAATTCATTGAAGCCCATCCGGGGTGTACTTCCGGAGACATTGCGGATGCTTTTGCAGGTTACTCACGGCAGCGCGTTCTGCAGTCAGCAAGCAAGTTACGTCAGAGTGGGCGTGTGGCTCACCGTTGTGAAGGAGATACACGCAGACATTTCCCGCGCCTGACTGAGAGAGCGCAGGAGCCGGAACCACAACCAGTTCGTGAAACCAGACCTGTGCGCAATTTCTATGTCGGCACTAACGATCCCCGGGTGATTTTGTGCCTGACCCGCCAGGCTGAAGAACTGGAGTCAAGGGGCTTATACCGTCGTGCTGCAACCGTGTGGATGGCGGCATTCCGTGAAAGCCACTCCCAGCCAGAACGAAACAATTTTCTGACGCGTCGTGAGCGGTGCTTACGGAAAAGCAGCAAGCGCGCTGCATCGGGTGAAGAGTGGTATCTGTCAGGGAATTACGTGGGGGCTTAATGAGTAATAAATATTGCCAGGCGCTGGTGGAACTGCGGAACAAACCAGCCCATGAACTGAAGGAAGTGGGCGATCAGTGGCGCACGCCGGACAACATTTTCTGGGGAATTAACACCCTGTTTGGCCCGTTTGTTCTGGATCTGTTCACTGACGGTGATAACGCCAAATGTGCTGCGTATTACACGGCGGAAGACAACGCGCTGGCGCATGACTGGTCAGAACGTCTTGCGGAGCTTAAAGGGGCTGCCTTTGGTAATCCCCCGTACAGCCGCGCCAGTCAGCATGAGGGGCAATACATCACCGGCATGCGTTACATCATGAAACATGCCAGTGCCATGCGTGATAAGGGTGGGCGCTATGTTTTCCTGATCAAAGCTGCCACCAGCGAAGTGTGGTGGCCGGAAGATGCAGACCATATTGCTTTTATTCGCGGGCGTATTGGTTTTGAACTGCCTGCCTGGTTTATCCCGAAGGACGAGAAGCAGGTGCCGACAGGAGCGTTCTTCGCTGGTGCTATTGCTGTTTTCGACAAGACCTGGAAGGGACCGGCAATCAGCTACATCGGGCGCGATGAACTTGAGGCATGTGGTGAGGCCTTTCTGGCGCAGGTTCGCCAGCAGGCAGAAAAACTTGTCAGGGAGATGGCGGCATGACGACGTTAACTCAATGCCAGCAGCAGGTGCTGGATATGCTGATTTCTTACCAGAAAGAACGTGGCTTTCCGCCAACCAATCAGGAGGTGGCAACCATGCTGGGATACCGTTCAGTGAATGCAGCGGTGGAGCATCTTCGCGCACTGGAGAAAAAAGGCGTCATCACGATAAAGCGTGGCGTGGCCCGGGGCATCACGCTTCATACCGCGGTGAAGGACGACGACAGCGAGGCGGCCGGGATTATCCGCGCACTGCTTGCTGGTGAGGAAAACGCCAGGCTGCGTGCAGCCCACTGGTTACATGAGAGGGGCCTGAAAGTATGAAGCTAATACTGCCTTTTCCGCCCAGCGTGAACACGTACTGGCGACACCCCAACAAAGGGGCGTTTGCAGGTAAGAGCCTGATAAGCGCGGCGGGGCGAAAATTCCAGAGCGCGGCGTGTGCAGCAATAGTTGAGCAGTTACGTCGTCTGCCAAAACCAACGTCGGCACCTGCTTCAGTGGAGATCGTGTTGTTTCCTCCGGATAACCGGATCCGCGATCTGGACAACTATAACAAGGCGCTGTTTGACGCCCTGACCCACGCGGGTGTGTGGGAAGACGACAGCCAGGTGAAAAGAATGCTGGTGGAGTGGGGACCAGTTATCCCGGAAGGGAAGGTCGAGATCACTATCAGTAAGTACGAGAAAACGGCGGGTGCAGCCGCCTGATTAAGAGGAGAAACGAAGTATGAATAATCTGATGGTCATTGATGGTATTGAAGTTCGTCGTGATGCTTATGGGCGTTACAGCCTGAACGATCTGCATCGCGCAGCAGTAGCATCTGGTGCAAATGCCAGAACCAAGGAGCCAGGAAAGTTTCTTTCCAGCCAACAAACTGTTGAGCTTGTTCATGAATTGACCAACACCCAGAATTTGGGTGTTGACCCGGTGAGTGTGATTCATGGGGGAAATGAACGGGGAACGTATGTCTGCAAGGAACTGGTGTATGCCTATGCAATGTGGATCAGCCCGTCATTCCATCTGAAGGTGATCCGTACTTTCGACATGGTAACCAGCGCACCGGAAAAATTATCCGGACAGGCTGCTGACAAGATGCAGGCTGGTGTGATTCTGCTGGACTTTATGCGCCGGGAATTAAACCTGTCTAACTCTTCAGTGCTTGGTGCCTGTCAGAAACTCCAGGAGGCTGTTGGCTTACCGAATCTGGCACCGCGCTATGCCATTGATGCTCCTGCTGACGCGCCTGATGGCTCAAGCCGCCCCACGCTGTCACTGAGTGCACTGCTGAAGCAGTATGGTATCCGCCTGACAGCTAATCAGGCATATCACCAGATGGCGAAGCTGGGGATCGTTGAACAACGTGAACGATACAGCCGTACCGCGATTAACAACATCAAAAAATTCTGGTCGCTGACGGCGAAAGGCTGCATGTTCGGTAAGAACATCACCAGCCCCGCAAATCCGCGCGAGACGCAGCCGCATTTCTTCGAATCCCGATTCCCTGAGCTGTTAAAGCTGCTCGATACCGTTCATTGAGGTGACCGTGAGAGCACTACTGACCCCTGAAATTGCCCCGCGTATGGGGATCGTATTGTTCAGACCAGGTTCAGAGCTGATGCCCCTGTTTATGCAGGGGCGTGTCCTGCTGGAGCCTGAGCCGGAACGTTATTCATCTTTCGCCAGTGGTGCCGTTCCGGCGGCATCACAACCGCTGGCGGATGATCCTGCCGTTCAGGCCGTGTTCCGCAATGAGGCAGTGATCCGTCGTGCTGGTGGCGTGGAATGTCTTGAAAGCTGGTTACTTCGTGAAAAAGGCTGCCAGTGGCCTCATTCCGACTGGCACAGCGAGAACATGACCACAATGCGACACGCTCCGGGCGCAATCCGTCTGTGCTGGCACTGCGATAACCAGCTGCGCGATCAGTTCACGGAACGGCTGGAATCAATGGCAACGGATAACTGTGCCCGCTGGGTGTTGTCTGTTGTGCGTCGGGATCTCGGTTTTGATGATAGTCACGTTGTGACAATGCCGGAACTGTGCTGGTGGCTGATTCGTAATGATCTGGCGGATGCCTTACCGGAAAGTGCAGCCCGTAAGGCACTGAGATTACCGAAGCCTGTTGTGCCGTCTGTTACCCGGGAAAGTGACCTTGTGCCTTCGGTTCCTGCCACCAGCATCATCCAGGATAAAGTGAAAAAGGTGCTGGCGCTGAAAGTGGATCCGGAGTCGCCGGAGTCTTTTATGTTACGCCCAAAACGTCGCCGCTGGGTTAATGAAAAGTACACGCGCTGGGTTAAGACACAGCCGTGTGCATGTTGTGGTAAGCCTGCTGATGATCCCCACCACCTGATAGGTCACGGTCAGGGTGGAATGGGTACAAAAGCGCATGACCTCTTTGTGTTGCCTTTGTGCAGAAAGCATCACGACGAGCTGCATGCGGATACCGTGGCATTTGAAGAGAAGTATGGCTCCCAGCTGGAGCTGATATTTCGTTTTATCGATCGTGCGCTGGCAATTGGCGTGCTGGCCTGATTTTGTGGAGAAAGTTGATGCGTGATATTCAAATGGTTCTTGAACGTTGGGGGGCATGGGTGGCAAATAATCACGAGGATGTCACCTGGTCGTCTATTGCTGCAGGATTTAAAGGACTAATCCCTTCAAAAGTAAAATCCCGCCCGCAATGTTGTGACGATGACGCGATGATCATTTGTGGGTGCATGGCTCGCCTGAAAAAGAACAACAGCGATTTGCACGATTTATTAGTGGATTATTATGTAGGTGGTATGACGTTTATGGCGCTTGCCCGTAAACATGGGCGTTCTGATTGCTGGGTTGGGCGTTTATTGCAAAAGGCTGAAGGTGTAGTTGATGGCATGTTAATGATGTTAGAAATTGAGCTAGAGATGGATCGTTAGAAGACCTCTTATTGAGGGGGTAATTGAATCAGTTTAATGTGTGGGGAGTCGATTTATTCTCCCCATTTTATTTAATTAATTTACTTAAGGTTTTAATTCATCAAGACGTTGTTGGATAGTGTTTTTGCTTGCGTTGTCTGTTATAGCCATTTGTTGTACTTGCCCCATTGCCATTTGAGTTTCCATCCACATATCGGCCCACACTTTTGTATCGTTATTAACTTGAGCGATAGTAAATCTGACTTTTGATACCGGGGTTGTTGAATAGGCATTGCCGATTAACATTTGTCCAAAAACAGCAGAGCCGCCTTCCAGTTCTTTACCACATATAACACTGCTGTTATCCGCGTTGTAAATTATCAACCCTCTACTATTGCAGTAATTCACAAGGGCATCTTTGACTTTATCTTTTGTCATATTTTGATAAACCCCCTCAGGTTTTCCTGATTGAGTTTTCTTTATCAATGGTACGGAAGAAGTACAACCTGAAATGATAGTTGCGCTAAGTAATAGTACAGTCATTTTATTCATGTTTCTTATCCATTGTTAAGGGCATACCCACACAATTATTTTTATTGGAGATGAATAATCAACCGTTTACAATCGTAAAAAATCAAATATGCTGTTAAGAGTGGTTACTTCGCCACACAACTTAAACCCGCCGCTGAGCGGTTTTTTTGTACCTGTAAACTTGGTGCAGTACAGTAAACACGCTGGTGGTCGTGAATACTGACTTTTTATCTTGCTGGCTTTTTAGACAAGAGTTATTGGTATGTCATGTTAACCAGAAGGGGAAAAGACATGCTAAAACAGCAAGATATGACAGAAACCGCCGCCGCAGTCCTTCATTTCTTACCTGCTGACAAGTGGGTAACGCCACGCATGATGACGAGAACTACCGGAGTAAGCGAAGCCCGGTGCCAGTTAATACTGACCCAGTTAGTTCTGGCGGGTCTGGCGAAGGGTAACGGCGGGTACGGGAATAAATTCAGACGCTGCCAGTAATGGCGGTTTCCTGCTGTGAAAATGGGCGGCTGGTGGGTGTTGGTAGCACCTGCCAGCCATTCGCTCATGCTTACTGGTCACAAGCGAACCACGGCCCACTGCTTTAGCGCAAAAGCAGAGTGAGCCTACCAGAGTTACGCTTACTGATCCATGAAAAACACTGTAAAAATAAACAGTGTTGATTTAATCAACGCTGATTGCCTGCATTTTATTCAGTCCCTGCCTGATGATTCCATTGACCTGATTGTTACCGATCCGCCGTACTTCAAGGTGAAACCCAACGGCTGGGACAATCAGTGGAAAGGGGACGAAGATTACCTTAAGTGGCTGGATCACTGTCTGGCCCAGTTCTGGCGGGTGTTAAAACCTGCTGGAAGCCTTTACCTGTTCTGTGGGCATCGCCTGGCATCTGATATTGAGATCATGATGCGTGAACGTTTCAACGTGCTTAACCATATCATCTGGGCGAAGCCGTCCGGACGTTGGAATGGGTGTAATAAAGAAAGTCTGCGCGCATATTTTCCTGCCACAGAGCGCGTTCTGTTTGCTGAACATTACCAGGGGCCATATCGCGGCAAAAGTGACGGCTATGCGGCAAAAGAAAGGGAACTCAAACAGCACATAATGGCACCGCTGATATCGTATTTCAGGGATGCTCGTGCCGAACTGGGTATAACGGCAAAACAAATTGCCGAAGCCACAGGTAAGAAAAATATGGTTTCCCACTGGTTTGGTGCCAGTCAGTGGCAGTTGCCGAATGAGGCTGACTATCGGAAGTTACAGGCACTGTTTTCCCGTATAGCGGCAGAGAAGTTTCAGGAACAACAACTGGAACAACCACACCACCAGCTGGTGGCATCTTATGATTCACTGAATCGCAAATATTCTGAATTGCTGGATGAGTTTAAATCTCTCCGGCGCTATTTCTCCGTATCAGTCTCCGTGCCTTATACCGATGTCTGGACGCATAAGCCCGTTCAGTTCTACCCGGGTAAACATCCGTGCGAGAAACCGGCGGATATGCTCCGGCAAATAATCAATGCCAGTAGTAGACCTGGTGATCTGGTTGCTGATTTCTTTATGGGATCCGGTTCCACAATAAAAGCGGCAATGGCGCTGGGGCGTCAGGCGTTAGGTGTTGAACTTGAGTCAGAGCGGTTTAATCAGACGGTGAAAGAGGTAAGTGAACTGGTGGGGAAATAATTCTGGTGGCCACGTTGCGTGGCCTTTTTATTTCCAACACAGCACCCGCAAATATCGCGAGGTGAGAGATGACGAAATGCCTCATAACCCAAATACATGGCCGGACTGGCTGGAGTTGTTTCAGAGCTGGTGGCGTGGAGACACACCGCTTGGTGCAGTGATTATGTCGATCGTTATGGCTGGTTTGCGCATCGCCTATTTTGGCGGTGGTGGTGGCTGGAAGCGAAAAACGCTCGAGATTTTGCTATGTGGCGCTCTGACGCTGACCTTTGCATCCGCTCTTGAGTATGTCGGATGGCCTAAATCGCTTTCTGTTGCCATTGGTGGTGGCGTGGGGCTGATCGGTGTCGATGCTATTCGTGGGGCTGCAATGCGAGTAATCGGTAACAAATTTGGTAGCTCGAAGGAGTAATTTATGCAGGCACTAAATTCCCAGCGTAAAGCTTTCCTGGATATGGTGGCATGGTCAGAAGGAACGGATAACGGACGGCAGAAAACCAGAAATCATGGTTATGACGTCATTGTAGGCGGAGAGCTATTTACTGATTACTCCGATCACCCTCGCAAGCTTGTCACGCTAAACCCCAAACTCAAATCAACAGCAGCCGGACGTTATCAGCTTCTTTCACGCTGGTGGGATGCTTACCGTAAGCAGCTTGGCCTGAAAGACTTCTCCCCCAAAAGCCAGGACGCAGTGGCATTGCAGCAGATTAAAGAACGTGGCGCTTTACCGATGATTGATCGCGGTGATATCCGTCAGGCAATCGACCGTTGCAGCAATATCTGGGCTTCACTGCCGGGGGCTGGTTATGGTCAGTTCGAGCATAAGGCTGACAACCTGATTGCAAAATTCAAAGAAGCTGGCGGAATGGTCAGAGAGATTGAGGTATGAGCAGAGTAACCGCGATTATCTCCGCTCTGGTTATCTGCATCATCGTCTGCCTGTCGTGGGCGGTCAATCATTACCGTGATAACGCCATCGCCTACAAAGAACAGCGAGATAAAAAAGTCAGTGAGCTGAAGCAGGCGACCGCCACCATTACTGACATGCAGCAGCGCCAGCGTTCTGCTGATGCACTCGATGCTAAATACACGAAGGAGTTAGCTGATGCGAAAGCTGAAAATGATGCTCTTCGGCGCAAGCTTGATAATGGTGGTCGGGTGTTCGTCAAAGGAAAATGCCCTGTGCCATCCTCAGCCGAAACCTCCAGCGCCTCCGGCATGGGCAATGATGCCACCGTCGAACTCTCTCCAGTTGCTGGACGAAACGTTCTCGGTATCCGGGACGGAATTATCCGCGACCAAACAGCACTGAGAACGCTTCAGGAATACATCAGGACGCAATGCCTTCGATGATAGCGATAATTTTACTCATCATCCTTCACATCTGGCTCTGTAGACAGGATGGTGATCACTTCTGGAGTGAATCCAGATTAAACATCTCATTGCTGATGCTTGATATTGAGCATCTTGCGCGCGGTAAGGGGCTGCGTTGAGATAAGAGCCAGTCATTACAAATACCAGGATTTAGCCTCGCATTCGCGGGGCTTTTTATTGCCATTACAAAAGCCACTCCCTACAGAGTGGCTTTGATAATGGCTTATACCCTACACGGGATAGCTTAACTGATATCCCTTTTAACGGATAAAGGTATTCAAGCCTGACACATCATGCGCTGTATCGTCGCCGTATTCCCGTATTAACAGAGACCGTAGCCCGACGGGGAACTCCTTCTGCGCGAGTGTGCGGGAATAATCAAAAACGATGCACACCGGGTTTTTACCGCGTTTATGGTTCGCGGGTTTGTCCCTCATGCTCGCCAGTCCTGTGCGGGGGTGGAAGAAACAGGACACTTACACAGATTCTTGTGGGCACGATGCTATGCCTTTCTGGATTATCCCGATGCCATTCATGCAAGGCGTTGTATCAGACGTTCGTCAGAGCTGTCAGGCTGACGGGTCCTCCCGGTGGGGTGGCCTGCCACGGGGCGGGAGCGTCGCGGAAAAAGGCTAGTTTTTGCATTTTTATTGGCCACCATCATCTTTGCATCTTATTGATTATTAATGGTTATTTGTTTTTTGTATGTCGAATTGAGTGTTTTTTGTTCGACATCGAACGCGTTTTCTTAAAGTTGTTCGCACGATGCATGTTTAAAGCTCTCCGGAGGAAATATGGATCATGAGTTGAAAAACCTGGTGCTGAATATTAATCAACTGGCGGCTTTATCTGGTCTGCACCGCCAGACTGTCGTGGCAAGACTGAAAAACATTCGTCCCGCTGGTGGACATGACAAACTCAAACTATACCGGTTGACCGATATTCTGACTGAATTTATGGGGTTACCACCGCCGGTTGCTGAGGGCGAAATGGATCCACATGAACGCAAAGCCTGGTATCAGTCTGAACGTGAGCGTCTTAAGTTCGAACAGGAAACGGCACAACTCATTCCGGCCAGTGATGTCAGACGGGAGTTTGCCATCTGGGCAAAAGCGGTCGTGCAGGTGCTGGAGACATTACCGGATATTCTGGAACGTGACTGCGGCCTGCAGCCTGCCGCTGTGAGCCGTGTTCAGTCCATTATTGATGATCTGCGCGATCAGATAGCCCTGCGGGTGACCGAAGCAGGTGCGGATGATGAGGAGGAATTACAGCAGGAGGAGTAATGCTGAATCAGGAAACCGCAAAGGCAGCACGAACCGATTCAGGTTATATCCTTCGCGCACCGAGACGAATGCTGGTTGCTGATGCCGTTGCTCAGTATATGCGGGTGCCCATGGGGGCCGGGAACTCAGTCCCGTGGGATCCGCTGGTGGCACCGTATGTTATTGAGCCGATGAACTGCCTGGCCTCGCGTGAATACGACGCAGTGATATTTGTTGGCCCGGCACGAACTGGCAAGACTATCGGCCTGATTGACGGCTGGGTGATTTACAACGTGATTTGCGATCCTGCGGATATGCTGATCATTCAGATGACGGAGGAAAAAGCCCGCGAACACTCCAAAAAACGACTTGCCAGAACGTTTCGCGTCAGCCCGGAAGTGGTCAGTCGCCTGAGTCCGAACAAAAATGACAACAACGTTTATGACAGAACATTCCTTGCTGGCAACTACCTGAAAATCGGCTGGCCGTCAGTCAATATCATGTCCTCATCAGATTATAAATGCGTGGCGCTGACGGATTATGACCGTTTTCCGGAAGATATTGATGGCGAGGGGGATGCCTTCTCTCTTGCCTCAAAACGTACCACCACATTTATGTCCAGTGGTATGACGCTGGTGGAGAGTTCCCCCGGCAGGGATGTGAAGGATGTGAAATGGCGACGGACTTCACCGCATGAGGCTCCACCAACCACGGGGATACTGTCGCTCTATAACCGTGGCGATCGCCGTCGCTGGTACTGGCCCTGTCCACACTGTGGTGAGTATTTTCAGCCCTGCGGCGATGTGGTTGCTGGTTTCCGTGATATTGCCGATCCCGTGCTGGCAAGTGAGACGGCTTATATTCAGTGTCCTTCCTGTTCAGGACGGATTATGCCTGAACAAAAACGTGAGCTGAACGGACGTGGGGTCTGGTTGCGGGATGGTGAATCCATCAATGCGGATGGCAGTCGTTATGGTGATCCCCGACGCTCACGTATTGCGTCATTCTGGATGGAGGGTCCGGCAGCTGCTTACCAGACACTCTCGCAACTCGTTTACAAACTGCTTACTGCAGAACAGGAATACGAGACAACCGGAAGTGAAGAAACACTCAAGACGGTTATCAATACCGACTGGGGATTACCTTATCTTCCCCGCGCCAGCATGGAGCAACGAAAAAGTGAACTGCTTGAGCAGCGGGCAGAGCCAGTTCCTTCCCGCAGTGTGCCGGATGGCGTTAATTTCCTTGTGGCGACAGTGGATGTGCAGGCGGGACGTCATCGCCGTTTTGTGGTTCAGGTAACGGGCTATGGCAGCCGTGGCGAACGCTGGATTATTGATCGTTACAACATCACGCAGTCATTGCGCGGTGACAGCGACGGGGAGAGCCAGCGAATTGATCCGGCCAGCTATCCGGAAGACTGGGATGTCCTGCTGACGGATGTTTTTCATAAAAGCTGGCCGCTGGCCTCCGATCCTTCTCAACAAATGCGACTGATGGCAATGGCGGTGGACTCCGGCGGTGAGTACGGGGTCACTGATAATGCCTATAAATTCTGGCGTCGTTGCCGTCGTGATGGACTTGGTAAACGTATTTACCTGTTTAAGGGCGACAGCATCCGGCGCGCAAAACTGATCACCCGTACATTCCCTGATAACACCGGACGAACGGGCCGACGGGCGCAGGCCGCAGGTGATGTGCCGCTCTGGCTTCTTCAGACGGATGCCCTGAAAGACCGGGTGAATAACGCGTTATGGCGTGACTCGCCAGGTCCAGGCTATGTGCATTTCCCTGACTGGCTGGGGAGCTGGTTTTACGACGAACTGACGTATGAAGAGCGGAGCAGTGACGGGAAATGGAGTAAGCCGGGTCGCGGTGCCAACGAAGCCTTTGACCTGATGGTGTATGCCGAGGCTCTGGTCATTCTGCATGGATACGAAAAGATCCGCTGGCCGGATGCACCGGAGTGGGCGAGCCGGGAAACCTGGCTGGAGTGTGTCCCGGACAGTACCGAACCGTCACCCTCACCGGAACCGGTATCCACGCCTGTTAAAAAACAAAAACGGAAGAAAACAGTAACTGACGATGTTAACCCCTGGCTGACTTCCGGAGGATGGTTATGAACCAGAATGATATCGAAGCCATGATTCAGCGTTATACGGAAGCTGAAATGGCGGTGCTGGACGGAAAATCCGTCACCTTTAATGGTCAGCAGATGACCATGGAAAACTTATCTGAGATCCGGCAGGGACGGCAGGAGTGGGAGCGCCGCCTTGCGGCTCTGATTACACGACGACGGGGGCATCCCGGGTACCGGCTGGCGAGGTTCTGATGGCTATTCTTGATGATGTGATTGGCGTTTTTTCACCAGGATGGAAAGCGGCAAGGCTGCGTTCCCGTGCGGTGATCCAGGCTTATGAGGCCGTAAAAACGACGCGGACACACAAAGCCCGGCGGGAAAACCGAACTGCCGACCAGTTAAGCCAGTACGGGGCCGTGTCGTTACGTGAGCAGGCCCGCTACCTTGATAACAACCACGATCTGGTTATTGGTGTATTTGACAAGCTGGAAGAACGGGTGGTGGGGAAAAACGGGATTATTGTCGAGCCACATCCGGTATTACGCAATGGGGCCATTGCCCGTGATCTGGCAGCGGAGATTCGCACCCGATGGAGTGAATGGTCTGTCAGCCCGGAAGTCACCGGGCAGTTTACCCGTCCGATGCTGGAACGTCTGATGCTGCGTACCTGGCTGCGCGATGGTGAGGTGTTTGCCCAGATGGTTTCCGGGCGCATAAACAGCCTGACGCCTTCTGCCGGTGTTCATTTCTGGCTGGAGGCGCTCGAGCCAGACTTTATTCCCATGACCAGTGATGAGAGCAACAGGCTGAATCAGGGCGTGTTTGTTGATGACTGGGGGCGTCCCGAAAAATATCTGGTGTATAAAAGCCGTCCCGTATCCGGACGGCAGATGGAAACCAAAGAAGTGGATGCAGAGCGAATGCTGCATCTTAAATTTGTTCGCCGTCTGCACCAGATGCGCGGGACGTCTTTGTTGTCCGGTGTGCTGATCCGCCTCAGTGCCCTGAAAGATTATGAAGATTATGAGCTGACTGCAGCAAGGATCGCCGCTGCTCTGGGGATGTACATCCGGAAAGGCGACGGGCAGAGCTATGAACCGGATGGTAATGGCAGCAAGGAGAATGAACGCGAGCTTACCATTCAGCCAGGCATTATTTACGACGATCTGAAACCCGGCGAAGAAATCGGAATGGTGAAGTCGGATCGTCCCAATCCTAACCTTGAAACTTTTCGTAATGGTCAGTTGCGTGCCGTGGCGGCGGGCAGTCGTCTGAGTTTTTCCAGTACGGCACGCAACTATAACGGCACTTACAGCGCCCAGCGTCAGGAACTGGTTGAGTCTACTGATGGCTACCTGATCCTGCAGGACTGGTTTATTGGTGCCGTCACCCGCCCGATGTATCGTGCCTGGCTGAAACAGGCTGTGGCATCCGGTGTTATCAGGCTACCCCGCGATCTTGACCGTTCTTCACTGTATACCGCGGTGTATTCCGGACCGGTGATGCCGTGGATTGACCCTGTTAAGGAGGCTGAGGCCTGGAAAATCCAGATTCGTGGTGGAGCGGCGACAGAATCAGACTGGGTACGTGCTGGTGGTCGTAATCCGGATGATGTCAAACGTCGGCGCAAGGCCGAAATTGATGAAAACCGCAAGCTGGATCTGGTATTTGATACCGATCCGGCCAGTGATAAAGGAGGCAGCAGTGCCGCAACGAAACGACAGGAGCCGCAGCACACCGACGACCAGTCCGAAGAATAATTCCTGGTTCAGGATGCAGGCTGGTCACCAGAGTGACGCGGATATTTATATTTATGACGAGATTGGTTTCTGGGGTGTTACAGCGAAGCAGTTTATCAGTGATCTGAATGCACTGGGCGATATCACCCACATTAATCTCCATATTAATTCACCGGGTGGCGATGTCTTTGAAGGCATCGCCATTTTTAATGCGCTGAAAACACATGGTGCGTCCATTACCGTTTATGTCGACGGTGTGGCGGCGTCAATGGCGTCGGTCATTGCGATGGTGGGAAACCCGGTCATTATGCCGGAAAACACCTTCATGATGATTCATAAACCATTTGGCTTTACGGGCGGTGATGCGGAGGACATGCGCACCTATGCCGACCTGCTCGATAAGGTTGAGGCGGTTCTGTTACCCGCTTATGCACAGAAAACCGGGAAAACCACCGATGAAATTGCTGCCATGCTGGCGGATGAGACCTGGATGTCCGGTGCCGAATGTCTGGCACATGGATTTGCTGATCAGGTAACGCCAGCCGTTAAGGCAATGGCATGTATTCAGTCAAAACGTACAGAGGAATTTAAAAAGATGCCGGAATCCATTCGAAACATGATTACTCCGCCACGCAACAGTGCTCCACGCGTACAGGATGATGAACCTGCAGCCTCCCGGACGCCAGTGCAGGCAGCAGCACCCGTGGTGGATGAAAACAGTATCCGTGCGCAGGTACTGGCAGAGCAAAAAGCGCGTGTAAACGGTATTAATGATCTGTTTGCCATGTTTGGCGGGCGTTATCAGACACTGCAGGCTCAGTGTCTTGCCGATCCTGAATGTTCGCTGGAGCAGGCCCGCGAAAAGCTGTTGAACGAGATGGGGCGCGAGTCCACGCCATCCAATAAAAATACCCCGGCTCATATTTATGCCGGTAACGGTAATTTTGTGGGGGACGGGATCCGCCAGGCGCTGATGGCGCGTGCCGGATTTGAAAAAACCGAACGTGATAATGTCTACAACGGGATGACCCTGCGTGAATATGCCCGTATGTCACTGACTGAACGGGGTATTGGGGTTTCCAGTTATAACCCGATGCAGATGGTCGGTGCGGCGTTCACACACAGTACGTCTGACTTCGGTAATATTCTGCTGGATGTTGCGAACAAAGCCATTTTGCAGGGCTGGGAAGATGCCCCTGAAACCTATGAACAGTGGACGCGGAAAGGTCAGTTGTCTGATTTTAAAATTGCCCATCGTGTGGGTATGGGGGGCTTCAGTGCTCTGCGTCAGGTGCGTGAAGGGGCGGAATATAAATACGTCACCACCGGAGATAAACAGGCCACTATTGCACTGGCGACCTATGGCGAGCTGTTCAGTATCACCCGTCAGGCCATTATCAATGATGATCTGAATATGCTGACCGATGTCCCGATGAAACTGGGCCGTGCGGCGAAATCCACTATTGCCGATCTGGTTTATGCCATTCTGACGTCTAACCCGAAAATCTCCACAGATAATGTAAGTCTGTTCGATAAAGCGAAACATGCAAACGTACTGGAGAGCGCTGCAATGGACGTGGCATCGCTGGATAAAGCCCGCCAGTTGATGCGCGTTCAGAAAGAGGGGGAGCGTCATCTGAATATTCGTCCTGCGTTCGTACTGGTACCGACGGCGATGGAGTCTGTTGCTAACCAGGTCATTCGCTCCTCAAGTGTCAAGGGGGCTGACATTAACGCCGGTATTATTAACCCGGTGAAAGATTTTGCGACCGTTATTGCAGAGCCTCGTCTTGATGATAACAGCCAGACCACTTTCTACCTGGCTGCGTCCAAAGGCTCCGATACGATTGAAGTGGCTTATCTCAACGGTGTGGATACGCCATATATTGATCAGATGGAGGGCTTCAGTGTGGATGGCGTGACAACGAAAGTGCGTATTGACGCCGGTGTCGCGCCAGTTGATCACCGCGGTCTGGTGAAATGTACGGCGTAAACGTCGCAGACAACAACTCTGATGGCCCGTAAGGGCTTTTTTTGTACCTGAAATCAGCCCCTGAACGGGGCTGTGCGGAGACAGTTATGGCAAAGAATTTTGTAGAAGAAGGAAAAACGGTGGCGATTGTTGCCAGTGCAGCCATCAGCAGCGGAGATCTGGTGCAGGTGGGCGATGTTTTTGCGGTGGCGCTGACCGATATTCCACAGGGTGAAACAGGCGACGGCCTGACCGAAGGTGTGTTTATGCTGCCTAAGCTGAAAACGGATGACATGAAAACGGGTAAGAAGGTTTATCTGAAGTCCGGAAAAGTTCAGCTGACTAACAGCGGCTCTGATCCGCTGGTCGGGGTTGTCTGGGCAGATGCCGGAACCAGTGCAGAAGAAGTGCCGGTAAAACTCAATGTCTGATCCCTTTTCCCGGTTGGCAGCGCGTATGGATGCTATCACGGTCAGAAAGATGGGAAAGACAGCCTCGATTAATGATGTCGATATGACTGTGATCCCGGGAGAAACACTGGCAGAGCTGAATGCTCTGTCCGGGCCTGCGGTCTCTCTGGTGGTGTTTTCTTCGGGATACCGCCCACGGCGCGGGGATCGCGTTGTTTATGACGGACAACAATGGACGGTCACACGGCATGAACGCTTTAACGGTAAGCCAATGATCTTTATTGAGTAAAGAGGTGTGGGATGAAGGGGCTTGAGAATGCCATCCGCAATCTGAACAGCCTTGATACCCGTATGGTGCCACAGGCCAGCGCATGGGCGATAAACCGTGTGGCACAGAAAGCGGTCTCGGTTGCCACCCGGCAGGTTGCCGGGAATACCGTTGCGGGAGATAACCAGGTGAAAGGGATCCCCCTGAAACTGGTACGTCAGCGTGTCCGGGTGTTTAAAGCCAGTCCGTCAGGAAAAATGACGGCCAGGATCCGCGTTAACCGGGGCAATCTGCCCGCCATCAAACTGAACACAACACGGCGGCGTGCTGGTGAAGGACTGAGAGTGGGAAAATACTTTTTCCGGGGGGCATTTGTTCAGCAACTGGCGAATGGCCGCTGGCATGTTCTGAGGCGTCTTCCTGAAGCGCGTTTTGCAACAGGGCATGACCATCAGGGCAGGCCAAGAAAAAATCGTCTTCCTGTGGAGGTAGTGAAAATCCCGCTGTCCGGACCGCTGACACAGGCATTTGAAGATGCCCGCGACCGCATCATTGCTGCGGAAATGCCGAAACAGCTGGGGTATGCACTGAAACAACAACTGAGATTATGGCTGACCCGATGAACCGACATACACAAATCCGCCAGGTCGTACTGGCACGCCTTCGGGAACAGTGTGGAGACAGCGCCACGTTTTTTGACGGGCTTCCGGCATTTATTGATGCGCAGGAACTGCCTGCCGTGGCGGTGTGGCTGAGTGATGCTCAGTACACCGGAAAAATGACGGATGAAGATGACTGGCAGGCTGTTCTGCATATTGCCGTCTTCATCCGGGCACAGGCACCGGATTCAGAGCTGGATATGTGGATGGAGAGCACCATTTTTCCTGCCCTGAATGATATACCGGCACTTTCCGGACTCATCGACACCCTGATCCCACTCGGTTTTAACTATCAACGTGATAATGAGATGGCCACCTGGGCGATGGCGGAAATCACGTACCAGATCACGTACACGAATTAAGGAGGTGGTAATGACCACACCAAATCCACTGGCAAAGACGAAAGGTGCGGGGACGACGTTCTGGATGTATACCGGCAACGGCGATGCGTTTGCGAATCCTTTGTCGGACACTGACTGGCTGCGTCTTGCGATGGTGAAGGATCTGCAACCTGGCGAAATGACCGCTGATGCAGAAGATGACACTTATCTCGATGATGAAGATGCAGACTGGAAAACGACAACCCAGGGGCAGAAATCCGTCGGTGATACTTCGGCGACGCTGGCCTGGCGTCCGGGTGACAGCGGGCAGAAAAAACTGGTTCAGTTGTTCGACTCCGGTGAAGTCTGCGCGTTTCGTATCAAATATCCCAACGGCACTGTTGATGTTTTCCGTGGCTGGCTGAGCTCACTGGGTAAAACCATTGCCTCAAAAGACGTGATGACCCGCACAGTGAAAATCAGCGGTGTGGGGCGTCCGTATCTGGCAGAGGAAGGCACTGAAACTGTGGGCGTTACCGGGCTGACGGTGGCACCGGCATCTGCCAGTGTAAAAGTGGGAGCAACCACCACGCTGACCTTTACAGTAAAACCTGACGGAGCCAGTGACAAAGCGATCAGTGTGCATTCGACAGATCCACAGACTGCCACGGTGACCCTGAACGGGCTTGTGGCCACGGTGAAAGGCGTGAAGCAGGGCAGTGTCAGCATTGTGGGCATGACTTCTGACGGCGATTTTGTGGCAGTGGCTGCGGTGGCTGTCAGCGCCGCAGGTTAACAGGACGATACTCATCATTTGCCCCGGTTATCCGGGGCTTTTTTGCAGGTGGAGAACATGATGTTTCTGAAACAGGGCACGTTTAATTATGAAAAGCAGTCCGTGGTGCTCAGTGAGCTATCCGGGCTGCAGAGAATTGAATATCTGGCGTTTGTTCAGCAGCTAACGGCAAAGTTTGATGCCGAAGAGGGAGAACTGCCGGAGGCTGAACGACAGATTGCTTTTCTGCGGATGGGGATGGATATCAATGCCTGGCTGGTTTCCCGCTCACTGTGGAATGCGGAACAGTCTCAGGATGTTGAGACGCTTTGCGCATCCGTTATTACAACATGGTCGTATGATGCCCTGGGAGCGGGGGCGGAGATGGTTCTGTCGCTGAGCGGTATGGGAGCCATTGAGAATGCCGGGGATTTGGAGCATGAGGTGCTGACGCCGGAAAAGTCCTGACGCGGGAAATGCAGTTTGTCATGCGGCTTGCCCGGGAGTTCCGGCGGGCAGACTGGCGGCGGATGCTGTCGGAAATGTCGGCCACTGAGCTTGGTGAGTGGGGCGATTATTTCCGGATGCAGAGCTTCAGTGATGTGTGGATGGATGCGCAGTTTGCCTCGCTGAAGGCATTGATCGTGAGAATGGTGTCCGGTAGCAGTGATGCTGCGGTGGCTGATTTCAGCCTTTTACCGGAAGAGAACGGGATACCGGAGCGAACGGACGAAGAACTGATGCATCTTGGGGAAGGTATTTCCGGAGGTGTGCGTTATGGACCAGATAGCCAACCTGGTCATTGATTTGGGGATTGATGCGGCAGAGTTTAAAAATGAAATTCCCCGTATCAAAAACCTTCTGAATGGTGCAGCCAGCGATGCAGAACGGTCTTCTGCCCGTATGCAGCGTTTTATGGAGCGTCAGACTCAGGCCGCCCGGCAGACAATGCAGGCGGCTTCTTCGGCTGCAACAGCCGCATCCGTCCATGCGCAGACGGTGGAGAAGAGCGCACAGGCTCATGAACGCATGGCCCGCGAGGTGGAGCAAACCCGCCAGCGTATGGAGGCACTGAGCCAGAAAATGCGCGAGGAACAGGCGCAGGCCATGGCTCTGGCGGAGGCTCAGGATAAAGCGGCTGCCGCGTTTTATCGTCAGATTGACAGTGTGAAACAGGCCAGTGCGGGGCTGCAGGAATTACAGCGTATTCAGCAGCAGATCCGACAGGCCAGAAACAGTGGCGGGATTGGTCAGCAGGATTATCTGGCGCTGATTTCTGAGGTTACGGCGAAAACCCGTGTTCTTACACAGGCTGAGGAAGAGGCTACCCGACAGAAATTGGCGTTTATCCGTCAGCTTAAAGAGCAGGCAACCCGCCAGAATCTTTCTTCTTCTGAGTTGCTTCGTGCTAAGGCAGCCCAGCTGGGGGTAAGCAGTGCTGCAGAAGTGTATATCCGCAAAATGGAGCAGGCAGGAAAAGCCACGCATTCGCTGGGTCTGAAAAGTGCAGCGGCCCGTCAGGAGATAGGCGTTCTGATAGGTGAACTGGCCCGCGGCAATTTAGGGGCGCTGAGGGGATCCGGAATAACGCTGGCTAACCGTGCCGGGTGGATAGACACATTGATGTCACCGAAAGGCATGATGCTTGGCGGGGTTATTGGCGGTATTGCCGCGGCTGTCTATGGTCTGGGTAAAGCCTGGTATGACGGTCAGAAGGAGGGGGAAGAATTTAACCGCCAGCTGTCGCTGACGGGGCATTATGCCGGAGTCACTGCCGGGCAGCTGTGGACGCTCAGTCGTGCTATTTCCGGGAATGGTATCACGCAACATGCTGCAGCCGGTGCGCTGGCTCAGGTGGTGGGGAGTGGTGCATTTCGTGGAAACGATATCGGTATGGTGGCGAGAGCTGCCGCACAGATGGAGCGATCGGTTGGCCAGTCGGTCAGCGATACCATAAATCAGTTTAAGCGGCTGAAGGATGATCCTGTAAATGCCGCGAAGGCTCTGGACAATGAGCTGCATTTTCTTACTGCCACTCAGCTTGAGCAGATACGCGTCCTTGGGGAACAGGGGCGGTCCAGTGATGCGGCACGGATAGCCATGTCTGCACTGGCAGAGGAAACCGGTCGGCGTACTGCGGATATTGATAATAACCTCAATGCGCTGGGCAGTACGCTGAAGTATCTGTCTGATTTATGGAGTCGTTTCTGGGATGCGGCCATGAATATTGGTCGTGAAGACTCGCTGGATGAACAGATTGCCGCTTTACAGGAGAAAGTGTCGCGGGCGAAAAGACTCCCCTGGACGGCATCATCTTCTCAGGTTGAGTACGATCAGCAGCGTCTTAACGAGCTTCAGGAGAAAAAACGCCAGAAGGATTTGCAGGATGCAAAAGAGCAGGCAGAGCGGAATTATCAGGAGCAACAGAAACGCCGTAATGCTGAAAATGCTGCACTGAACCGGATGAATGAAACGGAAGCAGCACGACATCAGCGTGAAATTGCGCGTATTAATGCCATGCAGTACGCCGATCAGGCTGTCAGGGATGCGGCGATACAACGTGAAAATGAACGTTACGAGAAAGCCCTGGCATCCGGTAAGAAAAAAACACGCGAAACCCGTAATGATGAGGCCACCCGGTTATTGCTGCAGTACAGTCAGCAACAGGCACAGGTGGAAGGACAGATTGCTGCTGCAAGACAGTCAGCAGGCATTGCCACTGACAGGATGACAGAAGCGCATAAACAGCTTCTGGCTCTGCAGCAGCGCATCAGCGATCTGGACGGGAAAAAACTGACGGCAGATGAAAAGAGTGTGCTGGCCCGTAAAGATGAACTGATTCAGGCACTGACGCTGCTGGATGTAAAACAGCAGGAGCTTCAGAAACAGACGGCACTCAACGATCTGAAGAAAAAAACAATTCAGCTGACCAGTCAACTGGCTGAAGAAGAGCGCGCTCAGCGTCAGCAACATGACCTGGATATCGCCACGGTTGGTATGGGTGATCAGCAGCGGCAGCGATATCAGGTACAACTGAGTCTTCGCCAGAAATACCAGCAACAGCTGGAGCAGTTGAGGCGGGATAGTGAGCAGAAAGGGACATATAACACGGATGACTACAGAAAGGCCGAGCAGGCGCTGACGGAGAGCCTGAACCGACAACTGAATGAGAATCGCCGTTACTGGCAACAGCTTGAAATTGCTCAGGGTAACTGGAAAAACGGAGTCCTGCGTGCACTCCAGAATGTCACTGAGAATGCGGATAACACAGCCGGGACAGTGGAACAGTTGTTCACGTCTGCGTTCAGTAGCATGAGTGATTGGCTGGCGACATTCTGTACTACAGGCAAACTCAATTTCAAATCTTTTACTTCTTCTGTGCTGTCAGATATGTCCAGAATCATGGCTCAGATAGCTTTAATGAAAGCGGTAAAAGGCATTGCTTCCGCGCTGCCTTTTGATTTTGTAGCCAATGCTGATGGCGGTGTTTATCAGTCGGCTGATTTGAGTCGCTACAGTGGCACGGTGGTTAACCGTCCGACGTTTTTTGCTTTTGCAAAAGGCGCGGGTGTGATGGGGGAAGCTGGACCTGAAGCCATTCTGCCACTGCGTCGTGGTGCTGACGGTAAGCTGGGGGTTGTGGCGGATATTGGTGGTTCAGGTATGGCGATGTTTGCCCCGCAGTACAACATCGAGATCAATAACGATGGCACGAACGGGCAGATAGGTCCGGCTGCCCTGAAGGTGGTTTATGATCTCGGGAAAAAAGCGGCAGCGGACTTTATGCAACAGCAGGCCCGTGATGGTGGTCGGTTAAGTGGAGCATATCGGTAATGGAGACGTTTCACTGGAAAGTGCGCCCGGATATGAATGTGGTATCAGAGCCGAAAGTGGTGACAGTGAAGCTGGGCGATGGTTATGAACAGCGTCGTGCGGCGGGACTGAATAACCAGTTGTCGACTTACAGCGTGACGATACGTGTTCGTAAATGTGAACACCCATCTTTAAAAGCCTTTCTGGAACGGCACGGTGGCGTCCGCGCATTTCAGTGGACGCCACCTTATGACTGGAAGCCGATCAGGGTGGTTTGTCGTAAATGGTCGGCAAGCGTGGGGGCGTTGTGGGTAACCATAACGGCAGATTTTGAACAGGTCGTGGCATAGGAGGCTCTGATGCAGGATATTCCACAGGAAACACATCATGAGACGACACGCCTCACTCAGTCAGCCCAGGTGGTGCTCTGGGAAATCGATCTGACAGAGGTCGGTGGTGAACGTTATTTTTTCTGTAATGAGCAGAACGAAAAAGGTGAGCCGGTTACCTGGCAGGGGCGGCAGTATCAGGCATACCCCATTCAGGGGACGGGATTTGAACTGAACGGCAAGGGCAGTGCTGCCCGTCCGACACTGACGGTTTCTAACCTGCACGGAATGGTCACCGGGATGGCGGAAGACCTGCAGAGTCTGGTCGGCGGAACGGTGGTCAGGCGTAAGGTTTACGCCCGTTTTCTGGATGCGGTGAACTTCGTCAACGGAAACAGTGACGCCGATCCGGAGCAGGAGGTGATCAGCCGCTGGCGCATCGAGCAGTGCAGCGAACTGAGCGCGGTCAGTGCCTCTTTTGTACTGTCCACGCCGACGGAAACGGACGGTGCTGTTTTTCCTGGGCGCATCATGCTGGCTAATACCTGCACCTGGACCTATCGCGGTGATGAGTGCGGTTATCACGGTCCGGCTGTCGCTGATGAATATGACCAGCCGACGTCCGATATCACGAAGGATAAATGCAGCAAATGCCTGAGTGGTTGTAAGTTTCGCAATAACGTCGGCAACTTTGGCGGCTTCCTTTCCATTAACAAACTTTCGCAGTAATCCCATGACACAGACAGAATCAGCGATTCTGGCGCACGCCCGGCGATGTGCGCCAGCGGAGTCGTGCGGCTTCGTGGTGAGAACGCCGGAGGGGGAAAGATATTTTCCCTGCGTGAATATCTCCGGTGAGCCGGAGGCGTATTTCCGGATGTCGCCGGAGGACTGGCTGCGGGCAGAGATGCAGGGTGAGATTGTGGCGCTGGTCCACAGCCACCCCGGTGGTCTGCCCTGGCTGAGTGAGGCTGACAGGCGGCTGCAGGTGCAGAGCGATTTGCCTTGGTGGCTGGTCTGCCGGGGTGAGATTCATAAGTTCCGCTGTGTGCCGCATCTCACCGGGCGGCGCTTTGAGCACGGGGTGACGGACTGTTACACGCTGTTCCGGGATGCTTATCATCTGGCGGGGATTGAGATGCCGGATTTTCATCGCGGGGATGACTGGTGGCGTCACGGTCAGAATCTCTATCTGGATAATCTGGAGGCCACAGGGCTGTATCAGGTGCCGTTGTCAGCGGCGCAGCCGGGCGATGTGCTGCTGTGCTGTTTTGGTTCATCGGTGCCGAATCATGCCGCCATTTACTGTGGTGACGGCGAGCTGCTGCACCATATTCCTGAACAACTGAGCAAACGAGAGAGGTATACCGACAAATGGCAGCGACGCACACACTCCCTCTGGCGTCACCGGGCATGGCACGCATCTGCCTTTACGGGGATTTGCAACGATTTGGCCGCCGCATCGACCTTCGTGTGAAAACGGGGGCCGAAGCCATCCGGGCGCTGGCCACACAGCTCCCGGCGTTTCGTCAGAAACTGAATGACGGCTGGTATCAGGTGCGCATTGCCGGGCGTGATGCAGGTGAAACCGAATTATCTGCCCGTCTTAATGAGCCGCTGGCAAATGGTGCCGTGATCCATATCGTGCCGCGTCTGGCGGGAGCTAAAAGTGGCGGTGTATTTCAGGTGGTGCTGGGGGCGGCGTTGATTGCGGTGGCATGGTGGAACCCTGTGGGCTGGCTGGGTGCCGCGGCTGTATCGGGCATGTATGCGGCAGGGGCCAGTATGATCCTGGGCGGTGTGGCGCAGATGCTGGCACCGAAAGCCAGGACGTCCACGGCAGCCAGTACAGATAACGGCAAACAGAACACCTATTTTTCCTCACTGGATAACATGGTTGCTCAGGGCAATGTTTTGCCTGTTCTGTACGGTGAAATGCGTGTGGGGTCGCGGGTGGTTTCTCAGGAGATCAGCACGGCAGACGAAGGGGACGGTGGTCAGGTTGTGGTGATTGGTCGCTGATGCAAAATGTTTTATGTGAAACCGCCTCCGGGCGGTTTTGTCGTTTATGGAGCATGACGAATGGGTAAAGGCAGCAGTAAGGGGCATACCCCGCGAGAAGCGAAGGACAACCTGAAATCCACGCAGTTGCTGAGTGTGATTGATGCCATCAGTGAAGGGCCGATTGAAGGTCCGGTGGATGGATTAAAAAGCGTGCTGCTGAACAGTACGCCGGTGCTGGACACTGAGGGGAATACCAACATCTCCGGTGTCACAGTGGTGTTCCGGGCAGGTGAGCAGGAGCAGACACCGCCGGAGGGCTTTGAATCATCAGGTTCCGAGACGGTACTGGGTACGGAAGTGAAATACGACACGCCGATCACCCGGACCATCACGTCTGCAAACATCGACCGTCTGCGCTTTACCTTCGGTGTGCAGGCTCTGGTGGAAACCACCTCAAAGGGTGACCGGAATCCGTCGGAAGTCCGCCTGCTGGTTCAGATACAACGTAACGGTGGCTGGGTGACGGAAAAAGACATCACCATTAAAGGCAAAACCACCTCACAGTATCTGGCCTCGGTGGTGGTGGATAACCTGCCGCCGCGCCCGTTTAATATCCGGATGCGCAGGATGACGCCGGACAGCACCACAGACCAGCTGCAGAACAAAACGCTCTGGTCGTCATACACCGAAATCATCGATGTGAAACAGTGCTACCCGAACACGGCACTGGTCGGCGTGCAGGTGGACTCGGAACAGTTCGGCAGTCAGCAGGTGAGCCGTAATTATCATCTTCGCGGGCGCATTCTGCAGGTGCCGTCGAACTATAACCCGCAGACGCGGCAATACAGCGGTATCTGGGACGGAACGTTAAAACCGGCATACAGCAACAACATGGCCTGGTGTCTGTGGGATATGCTGACCCATCCGCGCTACGGCATGGGGAAACGTCTTGGTGCGGCAGATGTGGATAAATGGGCGCTGTATGTCATCGGCCAGTACTGCGACCAGTCAGTGCCGGACGGCTTTGGCGGCACGGAGCCACGCATCACCTGTAATGCGTACCTGACCACACAGCGCAAGGCGTGGGATGTACTCAGTGATTTCTGCTCGGCGATGCGCTGTATGCCGGTATGGAACGGGCAGACGCTGACGTTCGTGCAGGACCGACCATCAGATAAGGTGTGGACCTATAACCGCAGTAATGTGGTGATGCCGGATGATGGTGCGCCGTTCCGCTACAGCTTCAGCGCCCTGAAGGACCGCCATAATGCCGTTGAGGTGAACTGGATTGACCCGAATAACGGCTGGGAGACGGCGACAGAGCTTGTGGAGGACACGCAGGCCATTGCCCGTTACGGTCGTAACGTCACGAAGATGGATGCTTTTGGCTGTACCAGCCGGGGGCAGGCACACCGCGCCGGGCTGTGGCTGATTAAAACGGAGCTGCTGGAAACGCAGACCGTGGACTTCAGCGTGGGCGCAGAAGGGCTTCGCCATGTACCGGGCGATGTCATTGAAATCTGCGATGATGACTATGCCGGTATCAGCACCGGTGGTCGCGTGCTGGCGGTGAACAGCCAGACCCGGACGCTGACGCTCGACCGTGAAATCACGCTGCCATCCTCCGGTACCACGCTGATAAGCCTGGTTGACGGAAGTGGCAATCCGGTCAGCGTGGAGGTTCAGTCCGTCACCGACGGCGTGAAGGTAAAAGTGAGCCGTGTTCCTGACGGTGTTGCCGAATACAGCGTATGGGGGCTGAAGCTGCCGACGCTGCGCCAGCGCCTGTTCCGCTGTGTGAGTATCCGTGAGAACGATGACGGCACGTATGCCATCACTGCCGTGCAGCATGTGCCGGAGAAAGAAGCCATCGTGGATAACGGGGCGCACTTTGACGGCGACCAGAGCGGAACGGTGAACGGTGTCACGCCGCCAGCGGTGCAGCACCTGACCGCCGAAGTCACCGCAGACAGCGGGGAATATCAGGTGCTGGCGCGCTGGGACACGCCGAAGGTGGTGAAGGGCGTGAGCTTCCTGCTTCGCCTGACCGTGGCAGCGGATGACGGCAGTGAGCGGCTGGTCAGCACGGCCCGGACGACGGAAACCACATACCGCTTCAGGCAACTGGCGCTGGGAAATTACAGGCTGACAGTCCGGGCGGCAAATGCCTGGGGGCAGCAGGGCGATCCGGCATCGGTATCGTTCCGGATTGCCGCACCGGCAGCGCCATCGCGGATTGAGCTGACGCCGGGCTATTTTCAGATAACCGCCACGCCGCATCTCGCCGTTTATGATCCGACGGTACAGTTTGAGTTCTGGTTCTCAGAAAAGCGGATTGCGGATATCAGGCAGGTTGAAACCACAGCCCGCTATCTTGGCACGGCGCTGTACTGGATAGCTGCCAGTATCAATATCAAGCCGGGCCATGATTATTATTTTTACATCCGCAGTGTGAACACCGTTGGCAAATCTGCATTCGTGGAGGCTGTTGGCCAGCCGAGTGATGATGCATCCGGCTATCTGGATTTTTTCAAAGGAGAGATAGGGAAAACCCATCTGGCTCAGGAGTTGTGGACGCAGATTGATAACGGTCAGCTTGCGCCTGACCTGGCGGAAATCAGAACGTCCATCACGGATGTCAGTAATGAAATCACGCAGACCGTCAATAAGAAACTGGAAGACCAGAGTGCAGCGATCCAGCAGATACAGAAGGTTCAGGTTGATACAAATAATAACCTGAACAGCATGTGGGCTGTGAAGCTGCAGCAGATGCAGGACGGACGCCTTTATATCGCGGGTATTGGTGCCGGTATTGAAAACACCCCTGACGGCATGCAGAGTCAGGTGCTGCTGGCGGCAGACAGGATTGCGATGATTAATCCTGCGAATGGCAACACAAAGCCGATGTTTGTTGGGCAGGGCGATCAGATATACATGAATGAAGTGTTCCTGAAATATCTGACGGCTCCCACCATTACCAGCGGCGGTAATCCTCCGGCATTTTCCCTGACACCGGACGGGCGGCTGACGGCGAAAAATGCCGATATCAGCGGTAACGTGAATGCGAACTCCGGGACGCTCAACAACGTCACGATTAACGAGAACTGTCGGGTTCTGGGAAAACTGTCCGCCAACCAGATTGAAGGCGATCTCGTTAAAACAGTGGGCAAAGCTTTCCCCCGGGACTCCCGTGCACCGGAGCGGTGGCCATCAGGGACCATTACCGTCAGGGTTTATGACGATCAGCCGTTTGACCGGCAAATTGTTATTCCAGCGGTGGCTTTCAGCGGTGCCAGACATGAGCGGGAGAATAGCGATACTTATTCGTCATGCCGCCTGATAGTGAAGAAAAACGGGGCTGAAATTTATAACCGAACGGCTCTGGATAATACGCTGATATACACGGGTGTTATTGATATGCCTGCAGGCAGTGGCGTAATGACACTGGAGTTTTCTGTATCAGCATGGTGGGTAAATGACTGGTATCCCACAGCAAGTATCAGCGATTTGCTGGTTGTTGTGATGAAGAAAGCCACTGCAGGCATCACGATTAGCTGAATTTTATAACCCAGATACGGGCGCCAGAAATGGCGCCTTTTTTATTGCAGAAAAGCGAGAGGTAATTATGCGTAAATTATGTGCTGTTATTCTGTCCGCAGTAGTCTGGCTGGTTGCCGCTGGTACGCCAGCGAGCGCAGCAGAGCATCAGTCCACACTAAGCGCCGGGTATCTTCAGTCCCATACTGATATGCCCGGCAACGATGACCTGAAGGGCATTAACGTGAAATACCGTTATGAATTTACGGACACGCTGGGGCTGGTGACGTCATTCAGCTATGCCGGAGACAATAATCGCCAGATTACCCGTTACAGCGATACCCGTTGGCATGAAGATTCAGTGCGTAACCGCTGGTTCAGCGTGATGGCGGGGCCGTCTGTACGCGTGAATGAATGGTTCAGTGCTTATGCGATGGCAGGTGTGGCTTACAGCCGTGTTTCGACGTTCTCCGGGGATTATCTCCGCGTAACTGACAACAAGGGGAAAACGCACGATGTGCTGACCGGAAGTGATGACGATCGCCACAGCAACACGTCTCTGGCGTGGGGAGCTGGCGTGCAGTTTAACCCGACCGAATCCGTGGCCATTGATATTGCTTATGAAGGTTCCGGCAGTGGCGACTGGCGTACTGACGGTTTCATCGTGGGTGTCGGTTATAAATTCTGATTAGCCAGGTAACACAGTGTTATGACAGCCCGCCGGTTCAGGCGGGCTTTTTTGTGGAGTGGATATGGCAGCAGTAAAAATCTCAGGCGTGCTGAAAGACGGTGCAGGAAAACCAATACAGAACTGCACTATTCAACTGAAGGCAAAGCGTAACAGCACCACGGTACTGGTGAACACGGTGGCCTCTGAAAATCCGGATGAAGCCGGACGTTACAGCATGGATGTCGAGTATGGCCAGTACAGCGTCGCCCTGCTGGTTGAAGGTTTTCCGCCTTCACATGCCGGGATCATTACCGTGTATGAAGGTTCCAGACCAGGTACGCTGAATGATTTTCTCGGTGCCATGACGGAAGATGATGTCATGCCGGAGGCATTGCGTCGTTTTGAGGCAATGGTGGAAGAAGCGGCACGCAACGCCGAAGCCGCCTCTCAGAGCGCAGCGGCGGCAAAGAAATCCGAAACTGCAGCGGCATCATCGAAGAACGCGGCGAAAACCTCAGAAACGAATGCAGCTAACAGCGCACAGGCAGCAGCGGCCTCACAGACTGCATCGGCAAACTCCGCGACAGCAGCCCAAAAATCAGAAACCAACGCGAAAAATAGCGAAACAGCCGCGAAGGCGAGCGAAACTAACGCAAAGTCCAGCCAGACGGCAGCGAAGACCAGCGAAACGAATGCCAAAGTCAGTGAAACTGCGGCGAAAAACAGCCAGGCTGCAGCAGCTGAAAGCGAGAGCGCAGCAGCCGGTTCTGCGACTTCAGCAGCTGGATCAGCAACTGCTGCGGCTAACAGCCAGAAAGCCGCGAAGACGAGTGAAACTAACGCAAAGTCCAGCCAGACGGCAGCGAAGACCAGCGAAACGAATGCTAAAGCAAGCGAAACTGCGGCGAAAAGCAGTCAGGATGCAGCAGCCCAAAGCGAGAATGCCGCAGCTGGTTCTGCAACAGCGGCAGCTAATAGCCAAAAAGCTGCAAAAACCAGTGAAACTAACGCAAAGACGAGTGAAACAAAAGCAGCAGCCAGCGAGACAGAAGCAACGTCAGCCGCAACAAGAGCAGAGAATGCAGCCCGGATTGCAGAGGATGCCGCTGATCCCGTTTCTGTCCCTCCGCTTCCTGATATCTGGCTACCCTTGAATGATTCTCTGGAAGCGATAACAGGGTATGCCCCGGGCTATAAAACAATAACCATCGGCAGTGATGAAATAACAATGCCTGTTAATGGCATATGCCAATTTAGCCGGGCTTCATCTGCAACGTATATTGATAAGTCCGGGCATATTACCGTGGCAGGGAATAACGTTCCTCGTTTTGAAAAATATGGTTTGCTGATAGAGAATCAGCGAACAAACATGTTCGTAAATAGTTTTAATCCTGATGC